>JBKJOI010000960.1:0-10991 GCA_046595695.1 Haliangiales bacterium
CCGAGAACGCGCTCACCAAGCAGTACCAGGCGCTGCTCGCGACCGAGGACGTCACGCTCATCTGGAGCGACGAGGCGGTCGAGCATGTCCTTGATCTGCGGCCCGCCGCCGTGGACGACCACCACGTTGATGCCGACCCAGCGCAGGAGGATCACGTCCTCGGCGAACGCGGCGCGCATGGCCGGATCGTCCATGGCGTGTCCGCCCACCTTCACGACCACGGTACGGCCGCGAAACTTGCTCATGTACGGCAGCGCCTCGACGAGGACGCGGGCTTTGTCGATCAAGTCCTGCATGGCGCGGCGGAAGTTAACACGACGCGCCGCGTCACCGTCTACAGGATGTCTCGCTGACGTCTACAGAATGTGCGACGGGGCCAGCTACCCCGGTCCCGGCGCGCACGGCGCTCGGCTGCGCCTCGGACAAGTCGGGTCCCGGGCCTTCGGCCCACCCGACTAGAGGATGTAGCGGGCGAGGTCCTCGTTCTGGACGACCTCGTCCAGGCGGTCGCGCACGTACTGCGCGGTGATGGTGATCTCCTGCGGGCCGATGTCGGGCGCGGCGAACGACAGCTCGTCGAGCAGGCGCTCCATGACCGTGTGCAGCCGGCGCGCGCCGATGTTCTGGCTGCGCGAGTTGACCTCGGCGGCGATGCGCGCGATCTCGGCGACCGCCTCGTCGGTCCAGATGAGCGTGACGTCCTCGGTCGCGAGCAGCGCCTGGTACTGCTTGGTGAGCGCGTTCTCGGGCTCGGTCAGGATGCGCACGAAGTCGGCGCCACCGAGCGACTCGAGCTCGACGCGGATGGGAAAGCGGCCCTGCAGCTCGGGGATGAGATCCGACGGCTTGGACACGTGGAACGCGCCCGCGGCGATGAACAGCACGTGGTCGGTCTTCACCGGGCCGTACTTGGTCGTGACGGTCGAGCCCTCGACGATGGGCAGGAGGTCGCGCTGCACGCCCTCGCGCGAGACGTCCGGCCCGCCGTGCTGGCCCTCGCGCCCGCAGATCTTGTCGATCTCGTCGAGGAACACGATGCCGCTCTGCTCGGCGCGGTGCACCGCCTCGCGCTGCACGCGGTCCATGTCGATGAGCTTGCCGGCCTCCTCCGAGGTCAGGAGCTCGAGCGCCTCGGGCACGCGCACCTTGCGCCGGCGCGTGCGCTTGCCGAAGTTACCGAGCAGGTCCTTCATCGAGGACAGGCCCATCTCCTCGACGCCCGAGCCGGAGAAGATCTGCAGAAACGGGTTGCTCTCCTCGGCGGACTCGACCTCGACGACGCGCTCGTCGAGCTTGCCGGCCTTGAGCAGGGAGCGCAGCTTCTCGCGGGTGTCGGCGTCGGGCGACGGCGGCAAGGCGGCCGGCTCGGGCGGGCTCTGGAAGCCCGGCCCGGGCGGCCGGTCGGAGAACGAGCGCGCGCGTCCGGTCGTGGGCGGCAGCAGCAGATCGAGCAGGCGCTCCTCGGCGTGCTCGCGGGCGCGCGGGCGCACCTTGGCCTGCTCCTCGTCGCGGACGAGCTTCACCGAGATCTCGATCAGATCGCGCACGATCGAGTCGACGTCGCGGCCGACGTAGCCGACCTCGGTGAACTTGGAAGCCTCGATCTTGAGGAACGGCGCCGCGGCCAGCTTGGCCAGGCGGCGCGCGATCTCGGTCTTACCGACCCCGGTCGGGCCGATCATGATGATGTTCTTGGGCGCGATCTCGTCGCGCAGGTGCTCGGGCACCTGCTGGCGGCGCCAGCGGTTGCGGAGCGCGATGGCGACCGCGCGCTTGGCGTTCTTCTGCCCGACGATGTAGCGGTCGAGCTCCTCGACGATCGCGCGCGGCGTGAGCCGTGAGCCGACGGATGACAGCGGCACGGCTAGAGCTCCTCGAAGCTGAGGTTACCGTTGGTGTAGATGCAGATCTCGCCGGCGACCTTCATGGCCGCCTCGGCGATCTCGCGCGCCGACAGCTGGGTGTGGCGCAGGAGCGCGCGCGCCGCAGCGGTCGCGTAGGGCCCGCCCGAGCCGATCGCGACCACGCCCTCGTCGGGCTCGATCACGTCGCCGGTGCCGGTGAGCAGGAGGGTGCGCTCGGCGTCGGCGACCAGGAGCAGCGCTTCCAGGCGGCGCAGCGCGCGATCCATGCGCCAGTCCTTGGCCAGCTCGACCGCGGCGCGTGTCAGGTTGCCGTTCGCCTCCTTCAACTTGGCCTCGAGCTTCTCGAAGAGCGCCATGCCGTCGGCGGCGGAGCCCGCGAAGCCGGCGATGATCTTGCCGTCGCCCATGCGGCGGACCTTGCGCGCGGTCGCCTTCATGATGGTGTTGCCCAGCGTCACCTGGCCGTCACCGGCGATGACCACCTTGCCGTCGCGCCGGACCCCGAGGACGGTGGTGGCGTGGATCGTCTCACTCATGATTTCTTCCCGCCCCGTGCATGGGGATGCGCCTTGTCGTACACCGACATCAGGTGGTCCAGAGAGACCTTGGTATACACCTGAGTCGACGACAAGCTAGCGTGTCCCAGTAGCTCCTGGATGGCGCGCAGGTCGGCGCCGCCGTCGAGGAGGTGGGTGGCGAAGGAATGACGCAGCGCGTGGGGCGTCGCGTCGGGCACGCCGGTCGCGGCCACGTCCTTGCCCATGTGCTCCTGCACGCTGCGCGGGCTCAGCCGTCCGCCACGGAAGTTCAGGAACAGCGCCTCGGAATCCTGAGCGCCGGTCTTGGGGTGACAGAGCGTCGGCCGCACCACGAGGTAGAGATCGAGCGCGTGCAGGCCCTTGCCGCCGAGCGGCACCAGGCGGTGCTTGGAGCCCTTGGCGTGGCGGACCGCGAGCAGCGCGGCACCGCCGCCGTCCTGCCGCTGCACGTCGTCGAGATCCAGGCCACAGCACTCCGAGATGCGCAGGCCGGCGCCGTAGAGCACCTCCATGACGGCGCGGTCGCGGAGGCCCAGCGGACCCTCGGGATCGGCGACCGCGGCGCCGGCGTTCTCGACCAGTCGGAAGGTGTCGTCGACGTTGAGCGCGCGCGGCAGACTGCGCTTGCGCTTGGGCGAGCGGACCAGCTGCGCCGGGTTGTCGGAGCGCTCGCCGCGGCGGACCAGGAAGCGGAAGAACGCGCGCAGGCTCGACAGCTTGCGCGCGATCGACGCGGCGTCGAGGCGGCCGTGCAGGCCGGCGAGGTGCGCGCGGATCTCGGGCACGTCGACGCGGTGCGGCTCGGGCGGCTTGCCGCGGCGCTCCACGAAGGCGGCGCGGAACTCCTCGAGGTCGCGGGTGTAGGCGTCGAGCGTGCGCGGCGAGACGCCGCGCTCGACCGCAAGGTAGCGCGCGAACTCGTCGGCGGCCAGCGGCCACGTGCGGCTCATCAGAGCGTGCCCTTGGGCGGCAGGACGACCAGCTCCTCGACGGAGAGATCCGGGCGCACGACGATCTCGAGGATCAGCTCGGCGAGGCGCTCGGGGCGCATCATGTCGGCGCGGTCGAAGCTGGTGCCGTCCCAGGCGGGCGTGTCGGTCGCGCCCGGGTAGAGGCCGGTGACGCGCACGCCGACCGCGCGCGCCTCCTCGACGAGCACGCGGGTGAAGCCGCGCTGCGCCTCCTTGGCGGCGGAGTACGCGGCCGCCCCGGTGAAGGTGCGGAACGCGGCGATCGACGACAGGTTCACGATGTGGCCGCGGCGGCGCGGTGCCATCTTGCGCAGCGCCTCCTGCGCGCACACGAACGCGCCGACGACGTGCACGTCGAGCATGGCGCGCAGCTCGGCGATGCTGGCCTCGATCACCGGCGCATAGCTCACCGGGCCGGCATTGTTGACGAGGATGTCGATCTGCGGCAATTCGGCGAAGCGCGCGCGCACGGCCGCCTCGTCGGCCAGGTCGAGCTGCACCTCGGCGATGCGTCCGGGCGCAGGCGCCGCGTCGGCCACCCGCGGCGTGCTGAAGCGGCGCGCGAAGCCGATCACGGTCGCCCCCTCGGCGGCGAAGCCGCGCGCGATCGCGGCACCGATCCCGCTCGAGGCGCCGGTGACCACCGCGACGCTACCGGCCAGGCGGGCGGACGGCGCGCTCACGCGCCGCTCCTGGTCGCGCTCGGTCGCGGCGGCGCGACGCTAGCCCGGGATGCAGACCTTGATGGCGCTGGTGCCGGTGAGCGGCGCGCAGACGTAGCCTTCGGCCATGCGGCAGTCGGCGAGGGTGGTGCATTCCTGGTCACAGTAGTCGGCGGCATCCGGGGTCCCTGGTCGGGATCGTAGCAGGATGCGTCGAGCGGACCGGTGTTTGCGTTCCCGGTGCAGCCGAGACTCGCGCCGTGGCCGCCCGGGAAGCCGTCGGTCAGCCACGAGCGAAGGCCCGGGACCGGACTATCGCGTGACCCCGGTGATCTTGTAGGTCCCGTCGGTCATCTGCGAGACCTCGAGGGTGAGGAGCTCCTTGCCGACGCGGGCGACCAGGAAGAGCAGGTGCGTGCCGTCCTCGGCGCCCTCGGGGAGGTGGCCGAAGGCGGCGCGGTAGCCCGCCGGCGACAGGAGCTGCCACTCGCGGATGCGCTTGTCCTCGGTCTCGTTCAGCACGACCCGCCAGACCGCCGCCATGCCGCCCTCGTCCTGGGCGACCACCTGGCCGCGCGAGTGGAACGGCGCCGACGAGACCGCCATGAGCCCGGCCATGTCGCCCGACGCGAACGCGTCGCCCCAGGCGATCGCGGTGTCGTTGGCGCGCGGATCCTCGGGCGAGGCGAGCTGCTCCTTGGCGGCGCTGTTGGCCGAGCCGTCGCCCTCGGGCACCTGCTCGCGCTTCACGCGCGGCACCTGGACCCCGCCCGCCTTGCCCTTCTCGGCGCTACCGTCGCCGCGCGACAGCTGCCGAGGTGGCGCGCGCTCGTCGCCGTGGTTGTGCTCGGCGTGCTCCTCGACGCTGCCCTCGGTGCCCGGGCCACCGTTCTCGAGGATGAACGGATCGGCGAAGTACGGCGTGCACATGCGCTCGTCGCGGTGGAAGGTCCAGTGGATGTAGACCTTGCCGTCGCCGGAGCGGATGTCGGCGGGCGTCTCCTCGTAGGGTCCCAGGCTCATCACGGTGTCGACCGCGGCGACGTCGAAGGTCAGCACGCCGGACGGCTTCACGATGGTGACCTTCTCGACGTCACCATCGACGGCGACGACGATCTCCATGGTCACCGCGAGGCTGCGGTCGTTCATGGGGTTCGACTGCGATTTACGCTCGAGGTCGGCCAGGAAGCCGAAGCCCCAGACCTCGTGGATGCGGTTGTGCATGCGCGCGATGTAGACCGCGAACGGGTGCGCGCGCGTGCCCAGCGCCGTCTGGTTGCCGGGGCGGACCTCGCCGGTGAAGGTCTCGAGGGTCTGCTGGATCTTGGCCAGCTTCTTCTCCCACTTGCCCTTCTTGCCCGACTTCTTGCGCTTGGCGATCGCGACCTCTTCCTCCGCCTTGTCGTCGCCGACGATGCGGGTGTAGTCGCGCTGATCGAGCTGCAGCTTGGGACCGCGCTTGCCCGGCTTGCCGGGCCGCCCCGGCGTGCCTTCCTTGCCGGGTGAGCCCGCCTTGCCGCCGGGCGTCTTGGACATGGAGACCACCGGCGCGTCGTCGTTCACGCCCGCGGGCGCCGCGGTCGGCGACGGCATCTTGTTGGTGGCGCCGATGCCCTTGGCGTCGCGCATCGAGAGCGCGCCCGCGGTGCCGTCCTGGCCACCCGTGCCGCCCTCGCCGCCCGCGCCGCTCTGGCCGCCCTTGCCCTCGGCGCCCTTCTGGCCGTTGTCGCCGACCTTCACGCCCTCGGCGTGGTCGCTCTTGCCGCGGTGGACGCTGGCGACCTTCTTCTTCTGGTCCAACGACGAGGCCTCCGACTCCTCGGTCTGCGCGACCTTGTCGTCGGGGCCGCCGACCTCGGCGCTCTCGGTGTCGTTGCTCTTCGCGCTGGGCGCCTGCTTGCCCTTCTGTGTCTTCTCGAGGTTGCGGTCCTTCGCGTACTCTTCCTTGTCGGGCCGCCGGTTCTTGTCCGAGTAATAGTTCACGTCGGGCGGCGGCTCGTCGATGACGCTCTTGTCGTCGTCGACCTCGACCATCTTCTTGCGCTCGAACTTGGGCGGCTTCTTCTTGGGCACTGCCGGCTTGGCGACCACCTGCGGCGGGGGCGGCTTGGGCAACTCGGGCGGCTTGGGCAGCGGCTTGGCGACCTTGGGCTCGGGCTTCTTGATCGGCGGCGGCTTGGGCGCCTCGGGCTTCTTCTTGTCCTCGGTCGGCGGCTTGAGCTTCGCGACGTCGGGCTTGGCGAGCTTCTTGACCTCGGGCTTCTCGAGATCCTTGTCCTTGGGCGAGACGATCTCCTCGTAGGGATCTTCTTCCGGCTCGACCTCGGGAGCCGGTGGAAGGATGGGCGCGTCCAGCAGCGCCACCTCGTCCAGGGTGTAGTCGCTGAGGTCGATCACCACCTGCTTGGAGTCGGGCGCGGGCAACTTCCAGATATGCCACGCGTTCGCAAGCCACAGGCCGCTCGCGTGCAAGGCCCCGGCGAGGACGAGCACCGTGGGCAGAAATGCCCACCCGTGCTGCCCTCTGCGCGACGCCATGGTCTTTTGGATATAGCAGCGACCCCGAGGGTTCGCTATGGAGAACAACTATCTGGAGATCGTGCGGGAGTGGATCGTTCGGGCGACCTGGCGTGCGCGGCGAGGCGAACCGGTATCCCGTTGGAATGTCTAGCGGATCTTCCGGTAGACGCCGACCACGATGCCGATCAGGTTCACGGAGCGGAAGTCCTTCTTTTTCACCAGAATGGGCTGCATGTTCTGGTTCGCCGGCTGGAAGCGGATGACGTCGCCCTCGGGGAAGTAGCGCTTCACCGTGGCCTCGTCCTCGATGAGCGCGACGACGATGTCGCCGCGCTCCGCGTTCAGCGACTTCTTCACGAAGATGAAGTCGCCGTCGTGGATGCCGTCGTCGATCATGGAGTCGCCCTTGACGCGCAGGGCGAAGACCTCTTTGTGGTCGCCGACCAGGAAGCGGTCGACCTTGACGGTGTCCTCGACGTTCTCGACCGCCAGGATGGGTAGACCGGCAGCGACGCGGCCGACGAGCGGGATCTCCACGAGATCGTCACCCAGCGAGAGCGAGTCGTTCATCGCGGCGGAGCCGCTGATGTGGCCGAGCGGGCCGATGGCGCCGCCGGTGGGACCGATCGGGCGGAGGGCCCGCGACTTGAGGTCCTCTCGGGCCAGATAGCCCTTCTTTTCCAGGGCCTTGAGGTGATCGTTGACGCCGTTGGTGGAGCGGATACCGAGCCGTTCACCGATCTCACGCAAGGTGGGTGGGTAGCCGCGCTCGAGGATCGAGGACGCAATGAAATCCAGCACTTGCTGCTGCCGATCCGTCAGCGCCGAGCGATCGTGAATCCCGGTCGCGCCGTCCGTCCCGTTACCGTTCGACTTTGAGGGCGTCATCCGCGCCTCCCCTCATTGGTCAGAGTCAGAGATAGATGTGGCTGAACGGATTAACATTACTGAACGGATTCTCGGCCGTCAATTTTTTCCTCGTGCGCTAGTCTAAGGGCCATGCGCATGAGCAACTCTCGACGTGCCTTCCTGATCCTGGCGGCCGCGTCTCTGTTCACGGCGTCACTGGCCTTCGCCCAGAGCGCGAAGTTCTACAAGAAACACAAAGGACAGCTGATCGTCAGCGACAAGCCCTTCGAGGCCAGCGATGACGACGACGCGCTCACGGCCCAGGTCAAGAAGCAGGGCAGGACCGAGCTGACCGCCACAGGCGGCAACGAGGACGGCGCCGCCTGGGACTTCTACTGGATCGCCGTGCTGAACAAGAAGCCCGGCACGCCCAACGCGACCATCTTCTTCTACGACATCACCACCAAGGAACGGAAACAGGCCACCTACAAGGATATCGGCTGCGATCCGAACCAGACGATCATCGTCTCGAATCTGTCGATCTCGGAGGACGACGGCCTGAAGAAGGGCAACAAGTACGAGGTCGTGCTCGCGATCCAGCAGGGCGGCAAGTCGGTGACGCTCGCCAAGGGCAAGGTCACCTTCAAGTAGCGCCGCGTGAGCGTGAGCGGCGTACGCAGGAAGGCGATCCTGGGCAGCTGCGCGGCCGCGCTGGTGGCGAGCGTGGCGAGCGCACCGGCGGCGAGCGTGGCCCCGGCCGCCGAGGTCGTGGCGCTGCGCATGGCGTGTGCGCGCGGTGATGCGCACGAGCTGGCGCGCGCGGCCGGCCGGCTCGGCGCGCGCGGCCTGGCAAACGCCTGCGGGAGCGCCGATCGCGCCGACGTGCTCGCGGCGATCACCGCGGCGCCGCTCGCCGAGCCAGCGTGGGCCCTCCTCGATCCCCTGACCGAGCTCCTCGACAGCCCGGATCGTCCCGTCGCGGCCGCTGCGGCACGCGCGGTCGCGGCCATCGTGCACGAGCTCGTGCTCGCGCCCGAGCAGCTTACCGGGTCGGGCGCACCCATCGACGAGCTGGCCCGCGCCGCCGACGCGTGCGCCACGATCGCGGCGCGCGCGGGCGTCTGGCCCGACGTGCGCGTCCACGCGCTCGAGTGCGCGCTCGGCCTGGCCGCCGGCCTGGGCGACGACGCGTCCGCGGCGGCGCGCGCTCTGCCCGCGAGTCTGTTCACGGACGCCGAGCCCGAGGTGCGTCGCGCCGCGGTAGCGCTCGCCGACGCGGAGGCCGATGACGCAGGCGGTGCGCTGCTCGCCGGCCTGGCCGCGGTCGTCGCCGACGATCCCGACGCCGCGGTCGCCGCCAGCGCGGCCGCCACGCTGTGCCGCGACGGCCATGGGCTCTCGCCCGCCGGGCGCGAGCGCGCGCGCAAGCTCATCGCCGATCCGCTCGTCGATCCCGGCGACGCGGTGAGCCTGCGCCGCTGCACTCGCGCTCCGCGCTGAGCGGCGGCCGCGTACGCGGTTCTCGGATAGACTGCGCGCCGTGAAGCGTCTCGTCGCCGGCCTGGCCGGCTCGCTCGTGGTCTTCGCCGCCGTCGTCGTCGCGCTCGCCGCCGGCAAGGCGCCCGCCCCTGCCGTCGCGCCCGCACCGCCCGCCACCGGACCGGGCTCGCTCTACGATCGTTTCTGCCTCGCCTGCCACGGCGAGCTCGGCGACGGCGCCGGGCCCGCGGCGCCGTTCGTCTCGCCCGCGCCGCGCGACTTCACCCGCGCGCAGTACCGCTTCCGCTCCACGCCCGCGGGCCAGCCGCCCACCGACGCCGACCTGGCGCGCGCCATCCGCGAGGGCGGCCCGGGCACCTCCATGCCGGGCTTCGAGGGCATCCTCTCCGAGGCGCAGATCGCCGAGCTGGTGCAGACGGTCAAGGCGTTCGCGCCCAAGCGCTTCGCGAAGCCGCCGGGCGCCGCGATCGCCGCGCCCGCGGTGCCCGCCGATCTGGCCACGCGCGCCGCGCGCGGCGCCGAGCTGTTCGAGAAGGCCGGCTGCGTGAGCTGCCACGGCAAGGGCGGCAAGGGCGACGGCCCGGCCGCGCCGTCCTTGCACGACGAGACCGGCCGACCCGCGCCGCCCTACGATCTCACCGCTGGCCCGCTGCGCCGCGGCCGGCGCGGCGCCGCCGACGTCTACCTCTCGCTCGCCACCGGGCTCGACGGCGCCAACATGCCCGGCTTCAAGGGCGCGCTGCCCGAGGCCGACCTGTGGGCGCTGGTCGCGCACGTCGAGGCGATCCGCTGGCAGGGCACCTGGACGCCGGGCGCGCGCGCGATCGATCCCGCGCGCGCGCAGCCGTGGGCGCCCGGCCTGGTGATCCCCGCGCAGGGCGAGCCGCCCGCGGCGCTGCCACCGGCGGCCGCGTCGCTCTCGTCGCGCCAGTGCGCGCGCTGCCACCAGCGCCAGGTGCGCGAGTGGTCGGGCTCGCTGCACGCGCGCACCTCGTCGCCGGGCACGCTGGGGCAGTTCATCGGCGCCAAGCCGGGCTTCGTCGCCGGCTGCCAGCGGTGCCACGCGCCGCTCGCCGAGCAGCAGCCGGGCGCGCCCGGCTACGACGCCGACCTGCGCGCCGAGGGCGTCACCTGCGCCGGCTGTCACGTGCGCGGCTGGACGCGGCGTGGCCCGCCGCGCGCCGCCGACGCGCGCCTGCTGGCGAGCCCGAGCTACCCGTTCGTCGTCGACGCCGCCTACGAGCGCTCCGACTTCTGCCTGCCCTGTCACCAGCTCGCACCCGCAGGCGCGATCGCCGGTCGGCCGCTGCTCGACACCTACCGCGAGTGGCTCGAGGGTCCGTACATGCGGCGGGGGATCCAGTGCCAGCACTGTCACATGCCCGAGCGCACCCACTCGTGGAAGGGCGTGCACGACGCCGACACGGTGCGCCAGGGCGTCGCCTGGACGGTGAGCGCGGCGCGTGGCCAGGACGGCGGCGCGTCGGCGCGCGTGCGGCTGCGCAACGTGGGTGCCGGTCATTACTTGCCGACCACGTCGACGCCCGCGGCGTTCATCGACGTCGAGCTGGTCGACGGCGCCGGCAAGGTCGTGGCCACGAAGACCCGGCGCGTCGGGCGCGACATGCGCTACCAGAAGGGCTGGAAGCAGATCGAGGACACGCGCATCCCGCCCGGCGAGGCGCTCGAGTTCGCGCCCCGCTGGGACGCCGCGGGCGCGCGCGGCGCGGCGCGCGTGCGCGTCACGTTGCGCATGCACCCCGACGACTACTACCAGGGCTTCTACGAGCGGCTGCTGGCCGGGAAGCAACTCCTGCCCGAGGCCCGGGTGCTCATCGAGCAGGCGCTCGTGCAGACGCTGCGCTCGCGCTTCGTGGTCATGACCAAGGAGCTTCCCCTCTGAGTCGAGTAGCGAGCTAAAGGTCATCGCGCGCGGAGCTTGATCGCCGGTTTGCTTCTGGTCGATTCACACGTCGTCGACCCTCGTGGGGTGCTTCCGAAGCCGTTACCCATGTGTCCCCGATGCAACAGTGTGAGTCCCGGACACATGGAAGTCGGCCCCGGGCCGAGCGCCCAGCCTGGGCC
>JBKJOI010000481.1:0-2974 GCA_046595695.1 Haliangiales bacterium
GACCGGCGTGCCGGTGAGCGCGATGCGCACGTGCGCGCGCAGGAGCTTGACCGCGCGGGTCTGGCGCGCGCCCGGGTTCTTGACCGCCTGCGCCTCGTCGAGGACGACCAGCGACCAGTCGCGCTCGGCCATCCAGCGGGTGCGCGCGACCGTGCCGTAGGTGGTCAGCACGACGTCGACGCCGTCCAGATCGGAGGTGGCCAGCGCCTCGAGCTGCTTGCCGGGGAGCGCCGACGGGTGCGCCACGAGGAAGCGCAGGGACGGCGCGAAGCGCGCGGCCTCGGCCTGCCAGTTGCCGAGCAGCGACGCGGGCACGACCAGGAGGTGCGTCGGGCGCGGGGAGGCCGCGCCGGCCGCGCCAGCCGCGCGCTGCTGGAGCAGCATGAGCGCGAGCACCTGGATGGTCTTGCCCAGGCCCATGTCGTCGGCGAGGCAGACGCCCAGGCGCAGCTGCGCGGCGAACCACAGCCAGCTCACGCCGGTCTGCTGGTACGGCCGCAGCGTGGCGTGCAGCGCCTCGCCGGGGTCGGCGCCGTTGCCCGCGAGGCCCTCGGGACCACGCAGGCCGGCCAGGGTCTGGCCCAGCCATTCGCCCGCTTGGACGCGGGTCCACTCCGCGCCGTCGACGGCGCCGTCGATCGCGCCGCCGTCGCGATCGCCCAGGTTCGCGCCCGCGAGCAGGCGCATGCCCTCGAGGAACGACACGCCGTCCTCGCCCGCGCTGCGCTGCACCGTCTTCCAGTGCTCGAGCACCGCGCGCAGCTTGTCGCGGTCGAGCTCGACCCACTTGCCGCGCACCAGCGCGAGCCCTTCCTGCTGCGCGAGCAGCGCGCGCAGCTCGGCGGCGCTGAGCGTCTCGCCGTCGAGCGAGACGTCGACCTGGAAGTCGAGCATGGCCTCGCCGCCCAACGTGCCCGCCTTGGGCGCCTTGCCACCGACGGTGACGCTGACCTCGAGGCGAGGCGGACGGCGCGCGCGCCACCAGTCGGGCACGCGCACGACCACGCCCGCGGCCTCGAGCGCGGGGATCTCGCCCAGGAACCGGTGCGCCTCGGCGGGGGTCCACGCGAGCGGGTGGTACAGGTCGCCCTCGTCGAGCAGCTCCCTGGCGAGCTCGCTGTGCTCGGCGGCGCGCGCGACCGGCACCAGGAGCGAGAGCAGCGCGGCGCGATCACCGCGCGTCTGCGAGTCGGCGAGCGCGCGTGCGAGCGGCGCGTGCTGCAGCTTGCCCTTGGCCGACGAGCGGGTCGCGTAGGTGGCGAGGAACGCGAACGGGTGGGTCTCGTCGCCCTTGTTCTCGGCCAGGTGGAAGCACACGCGGCCGACCACGTTCCACGCTGGGCCGTGCACGCGCAGCCACGCCTGCACCGGCTCCTCGGTCGCCACGATCTCGTCGCGGAAGGCGTGGGCGGCCTCGTTCCACCACGCGGCCACGCGCGCCGCGTCCACGTACTCGCCCCCGACCATGGGCGGCACCGCGCGCACCAGCTCGTCGAGCTCCTCGGCGGCGGGGGCGGCCGGCGCGGCGCGCCCGCGGCGCTCCTCCAGCTCGGGCTCCGCGCACAGGCGCGCCACGAAGCGCTTGCCCACGTCGCGCACGAACGCGAGCGAGGGCGGCAGCTCGGTGTGCACGTGCGCGAGGCCCAGATGCAGCAGGACGTGCCCCGCGCCGCGCGCGGCGAGCGCGAGCAGGCGGGCGCGCGCGGCGGCGGAGAGCGCGTCGTTCGTGGCGGAGGCGTCGTTCGCGGCGGCGGCGGCGGGCGTCTCCTCCAGAATCAGCGAGCCCGAGGGCGTGACGGCGGCGGCGAGCACGGGCGGACTCTAGACGCCTCGCTCGGCCTGGTCGAGCCCAGCCTGCCTATTCGCGCACGACCGCCAGGATGCTGCCGCCCCTGAGCCAGGCCTTGAGCTGTGCGCGCGAGAGCGGAAGGGCGTCAGGCGCCCAGTATCCCTCGTGACGGTGTCGACGCGCCCGACGATGTAATCGGTGTCTTCTCCGTCATGTCCGGGCAGCACCGTGGCGGCATTGAGGACATAGAAATCCCCGCGCGCCGGCGCGGCGACCCAGGCTTGCTCGTTCTGCGCGTTTGCTCGCGACAACACCGCGCCGACCGCGAGCAACAGGACGAACGCCGCCAGGCCCGTAAACAGGTAGAAGAGGGTCCGGGCGGACGTCCTGGCCGTCTGGGCCAGGGTTTGGAGAGCGCGAGGGCCTTCCTTGGGCGCCAGGGAGCGCTTGCCATGCGAGCACTCGAAGAAGACCTTCTTGAAGAGCGGAATGAAGGGAATCCAGAACACGTGAAAGTAGGATTGTCGAGAGCGCCGCCGACGTCCAGGTACGGTCACTGCACTGCCGAAATGCAGCACGGACGCCTTGCCGATTCAGGGACCTCCGGTTCGGCCCTTGACGCCCTGCGTTACCCCCGCTATAGATCGAGCACGTTCCATCGCACTTCTCAAATTCGCACGGCGCGGAATTTTGCCCACCTTGGATGGCGCGCCCAAAAAATACCATCCTAAGACGCTGGGAAAGGTGGGCCTGCTCGAAGCGAGTGGGCCTTTTTTCTTTTCGGCGGAGCTCGTGGGCGGAAGAAGGACCCGCCGTGTCGCAGTCGTCGCAACCGTCGTCATCGTCGCAGCCGTCGCAGCCGCCGTCGAAGTCGTCCGTGAGCCCTGACACCCTGGCGGTGCACGCCGGGGAAGCTCGTCCCAAGGCGCACGACAGCCTGACCACGCCGATCGTAGCGGCCGCGACCTACTCATTCGAGTCCACCGACGAGCTGTGCCGCTACTTCGACGGCAAGGTCGAGCGCGAAGAGTACGGCCGCTACGGCAACCCGACCGTGCGCACCGCCGAGAAGAAGCTCGCGGCGCTCGACGCCGCCGAGGACTGCGCGCTGTTCGCGAGCGGCATGGCGGCGTTCACGACGACGCTGCTCGCGCTGCTCAAGAGCGGCGACCACGTCATCATGAC
>JBKJOI010000484.1:0-6033 GCA_046595695.1 Haliangiales bacterium
GGCCCGCATTCCTGCGTGTGTACTTGCCGCTCAGCGCGCCGCTCTTGAGCGGCGACCACGGCGTGATGCCGAGGCCGAGCTCGCGGGCCATGGGCACGAGCTCCTGCTCGACGGTGCGCTCGAGCAACGAGTACTCGATCTGCACGCCGATGAACGCCGACCAGCCGCGGAAGCGCGCGGTCACGTTGGCCTCGGCGACCTTCCACGCCGGCGTATCCGACACCCCGATGTAGCGCACCTTGCCGGCGCGTACGAGGTCGTCGAGCGCCGCCATGGTCTCCTCGATGGGCGTGTGCATGTCCCAGTTGTGCAGCCAGTACAGATCGATGTAGTCGGTCTGCAGGCGCCGCAGCGACTGTTCGCATGCACCGACGATCGACTTCCGGCCCGAGCCGCCGCCGTTCGGATCGCCCGGGTAGAGGTTGCCGCTGAACTTGGTGGCGATGACGGTGCGGTCGCGCCGGTCCTTGTGCCGGCCGATGTGGTCGCCGATGATCTTCTCGGAGTGGCTCTTGGTGTAGAAGTTCGCCGTGTCGATGAAGTTGCCGCCGAGCTCGAGGTACCGGTCGATGATCTGCTCCGACTCCTTCACGCTCGTGCCCCAGCCGAGGTCCTCGCCAAAGGTCATGGCACCGAGGCAGAGCGGGCTCACGCGCAGGCCGGAGCGGCCCAGGGTCACATAGTGGTCGAGAGGCATCGTCGTCTCCTTGGGTGTAGAGTTGATGTTCCGGTTTGAGATGGTTCCGGTTTGCAGATGGTTTCATATGGAACTATCGCCGCCGCACAGGAGCAAATGACGAAGGTCGACCCGGCCAAGGTGTGGTCCCCCAACTACCGGCTGCTCATGTCGGTGATCACGGGCGTCGCCGCCAAGATCTCGGCCGTGGGCGTCGACTCGAAGGAACTCTTCCTGCTCGCCGCGGTCGACGAGCACCCGCATCCCGCCCGGCTTTCGGTCGCGCTCTCCATGCCCAAGCCGACGGTGACGGCGATGGTGAAGCGGCTCGAGAGCGCACGGTTCCTCGAGCGCGAGATCGATCCCGGGGATCTGCGCCGGCACCGTTTGTCGCTCACCGCCGGCGGACGCAAGGCCGTGACGCGTGGGCTCGCGATCTTGTCGAATGCGTTCGGAGAGCGGCTCGGGCGGCTCGGCGCGGCAGAGCAGGCGGAGCTTCATGCGTTGCTCGAGAAGATGAGCTAACGGCACTCGCCGGCGAGCCGGTGCCGCGACTGCTTGCCCACGAGGGCGGCCGCCTGCTCCTCGAAGAGCTGCCAGGCGCTGATCGGCATGACGCTTTCGCTGCCGAGGAGCTCGGCCGTATGGTCGAGCTGGCGGATGATGTTGCCGTCATCGCGACGCGGGGCTCGCTGACCGGGCCGGCGGCCATCCTGGCTTCAGAGTGCGAAGCTCATCTCGGGCCGTCCGCCGGCCGATCGTGTGTGGGCTACCGGCGGCCGTGGGAGTGCGTGCTGCCGGCCGGCAGTCGACAGCAGGATCCGTGGCGAGAGGGCGCGGAAGGGGACGGCGTGGAGGTCGCGTCGCGATGGCGTCGAGAGATCTAGTCGACGAAGCCGCAGCCCTGCTTGCCATTCTGGAACTGGGCTCCAGGACCCGAGCAGATGCCGCAGGGCAGGGCACAGCAGCCCGAGGCGCAATCTGCCGCGCTCGCGCACTGGCCGCCGATGAACTGCTGGCCGACGCCATTGCCGAAGTTATTCACGCCAGCGACGTCGAACAGGGGGCCGGGCCGGCCGTTTGCTAGGCACTGGGCGCCGTTGCCACCGCCGGCAGGCGGGGGAGCCGGAGGAGCGGGCGGAGCGGGCGGCGGGGGAGCCGGCGGGGCCGGAGGTTGCTCGACACCGCCACCGCCGCCGGCCTTGCAGGGACCCACGGCGCCCCAGAGCGAAGCGACGAGCTTGGGATTCCAGTTGGGCGCGAACGCGGTGTGGCTCGAGAGCGACGTGAAGGCGTCGCCCGTATCCGTCACCTTGGTACCGGCGGGGTAGACGGTGTTCTGCGCCCATTCCTTGAAGCCCGAGCAGTCCACCGGGGGCAACGTGGCGTACTGGAGCTCGTCGCTCTCGACTGCGCCCACGTCGAAGCAGCCTGTGCCCAGCGTCCCGAGGAGCGCGAGGCTCGCCGCTGCGGCAAGGGTGGTGAGGGAACGACGAACGGTGGTGTGGGAGGAAGTGGCCCGGTGTGTCATGGCTCCCTTCATTTGCAAAGGAAGCGCCAGGCCGGCCGACGTCATAACTAGCTGATTGCTTTGGAGAGGACGCGAGGCTCCCAGAGTGCGAGGGACGCCTACAGCCCGCAATGTAGACGACTCCCAATAGGTGTTCCCCCATGCAGATCGGGGCCCTCGAGAATCGTCAGCGACGCGTGACCCGGAAGCGCGGAACCCCGCCTCTTTACGACTCATTCTCGAGGTGACTATCGGGATACTGTCCGCGCGAACCGATGGCCAGGAGAGGCCACATGGCGTGGAGGCGGGGGCACCGCCCGGTCAGAGCCCCGAGGCGCGCGGCCTGGCCGCGGTCAAGGGCAAGAGCGCGTGGTGGAACGAGAATCACATCATCCATTCTGCGAACGCCGCCGGCCCGTTCCCCCACGGCGACCGCTTCGCCGTGCACTTCACCTACGACATCACGGCCAAGCACATGGAGAACAAGCGCCTGGTCATGGACGAGATGGCGCTCTACACGGTCAAGGACGGCAAGATCGTGCGCGAGGAGTTCTTCTACACCATGTAGCGTCGCCCGCGCCGGCCCCGGTGTGCTGCAGGCCACGTCTGCACGCACCGAGGTCGCGTAGGATGGCGCGCGTGAGCGTCCCCGCGCTGCCCGAGTCTGTCCTCCCCACCGTCGCCGCGCTCCTGCGCACGCACTTTCCTGGAGCCGACTGTGTCCTGCTCGCCGGCTCGCTGGTGCGCGGCCAGGCGACCGCGACCTCCGACCTCGACCTGGTCGTGCTGCACGCGCGCGTCGACCACGCGCACCGCGAGTCGCTCCACTGCGACGGCTGGCCGGTCGAGGCGTTCGTGCACGACCTCGAGACCCTCCACCACTTCTTCGTCGAGGTCGACCGCCCGACGGGCGTCGCACCGCTCGCGAGCATGGTCGTCGAGGGCCTCGAGGTGCCCGGGCCCACGCCGCTCGCGGCCGCCGCCAAGGCGCTCGCCCGGCGCGTCCTCGCCGGCGGCCCGCCTGTGCTCGACGACGCGGCCCTGCGCCAGCGCCGCTACTTCGTCAGTGACGTCGCCGACGACCTCCGCGCGCCGCGCCCGCACGCCGAGGTGCTCGGCGCGGCCACGAGCCTGTACCAGCAGCTCGCCGATCTCTACCTGCGCTCGCGCGGCCGCTGGAGCGCGCGCGCGAAGACTATTCCGCGCGCCCTCACCGCCGTGGACGCGGCCTTCGCCGCGCGCTTCGTGGCCGGCTTCGACGCGCTGGTCGTGCGCGCCGAGCTCGGGCCGGTGCAGGACCTCGTCGACGAGGTGCTGGCGCCCCTGGGCGGGCGCCTCTTCCAGGGCTTCCGCATGGACGCGCCGCCCGCCTGGCGCAAGCCCCTCCCCGATCACGTGTAGGATGGACGCCTGGGTGGGGGACACCCGTGGGGAGGACGGAGATGGCGGGACAATTCGGTAAGTACGGCGCAGGTGGCGGTGGTGGCGACGAGCCCGAGCCGCCGCAGCAGCAGGCACCGGCAGCACCTCCGGCGGCGCCCGAGAAGCCCTCGTCGAAGAAGGTCGGCCTCCTGGTCACCCTCGGGCTGCTCGGTCTCGGCGTGGTCGCGGTCGGCGGCAAGGCCAAGGACTGGTGGAACGCGCGCAAGGCGCCCGACGTCGCGGTGGTCTGCAAGGCCGGCGCGAACGGCGTCGACTGCGAGCTCGAGCACAAGGTCGGCCCCAAGGCCAACGCCTGCTTCTCCGTCGCGGTCACCTGCGCGAGCGGTACGCCGTCGACCGGCAAGGCCTGCGAGGACGTCGACGTGAAGGGCAAGGCCACGGTGAACATCACCGATCTCAGCGACTGGTCCGGGTGCGGCAAGGCCACCGACGTCAAGGTGGCCGACCTGAAGGTCACCAAGGCCCCGTAGCGGTCGGGCCCGCCGCGCCGCCCGGACGACAACGCCTGCAAGTACGCCGCGGGCGCGAGCGACCGCACCATCCGCCTCCAGGCGCTGGTCCACGGACGCGACGTCCTCGTGACGGTCGCCGACCGCGGCCCGGGCATCCCAGCGGCGGATCGCGCCGGCCTCTTGCGCCCGTTCGGCCGCTCGGCCGCTCGACCCGGGGCCGGGCGCCGCCTTCAGCCTGCGCCTGCGCCTGGCCTGAGCGCTCGAGTGTCAGGTCGTGCCATGCGTCGTCGCCGGGGCCATGGCCGCGAGGCCGCGCGGGCGGAGTCAGATCGCCGACGCCATCAGCAGGCGATCCCACACCGGCTCGGTCTCGGTGACCGCCGCGAGCAGCGCGTGCGCGATGCCCGTGGCCCCCGAGAGCCAGTCGTGGAGCGCCTCGGGGCCGTCGGGAGTGTGCGTGTGGAAGCCGGCGAAGTACTTGCCGGGCTCGCGCAGGTCGAGCGCCGCGCCGAACCAGTGGCGCGCCGCGTCGGCGAGCTGCTCGTGCCCGAGCTCGTGGTGCAGGCGCGCGAACAGCAGGCCCAGCCCGGCGGCGCCGTGGCAGAGGCCGGCGTCCATGATGCCCGCGCTGCGCGGGTCGCGACGCGCGGCGCCGAGGGCGGTCGCCGCAGCCTCGGCGCGCCAGGCCGGCTCGCCCAGCGCCGTGGCCGCGGTCAGGATGGCGACCGCGACGCCCGGATCGCCGTAGCACCAGGCGAGGCGCGTGTGCTGCTCGCGTGCCGGCGCGCCGGCCGGCTCGTTGTCCTCGTCGATCATGGACGCGTAGCGCGACGACGCGCCCGGCTGCGCGAGCGAGATCAGCCGCGCCATGCCGCCGCGCGTGGTGGCCAGGGCGCGCGCGCCCAGCTCGTCGCCCAGGGCGCCGCTCGCGCACGCCTGCGCCAAGAGCGCCATCACCGCGGGCATGCCGTGCGCGAGGCCCAGGTTCTCGTGCCCGCGCGGGTACAGCTCGCGCTGGTAGGCGGGCAAGAGCTCGGGCGGCGTCCACCAGGTCAGGCCCGCGCCGGCCGGCCGCGCCAGCTCGACGAGGCGCGTGCACACGTGGCGCAGGCACTCGGCCGCGCCCGGCCGCGGCAGCGCGGCGAGCGCCCACACGCCGATGCCGGCGAGGCCCGAGATGAGATCGTAGTCGCCGAGCCAGGGCGTGCGCGCGAGGTACGCGGCCAGGTGCTCGTCGATCGCGTCCTGCGGCTCGCCGGTGATGTGCTCGGCCACCCAGGCGACGCCCGTGAAGCCCTGGTAGAGGCCCGCGCCCGCGGGCACCGCGCCGGCCGCGACGTCCTCCTGCGCCCACTCGAGCAGGCGCGACGCGGTGTCCTCGTGGCCGCGATCCTCCTGCGCGCCGGCGAGGTACGCGAAGTAGAGCGCGAGCCCGGCCGAGCCACCCGCGAGCGTGGGATCGCGGAGCGCCTCGCGCGGCAGCGCCGCGAGCGCCGCGGTTACCTCGTCGATGGTCGTCCAGGCGCGCGCGGCGGCGTCGCCGACGAGCAGCGGCCGCCACGGCCTGGCCTGCGGCGGCTCCGGGCGCTCCGGCTCAGTGGCCATCGCCGAGGTACGCGCTCTGCACGCGCTCGTCGGCGAGCAGCTTCTTGGCGTCGTCGGTCATGGTGATGCTGCCGGTCTCCATGACGTAGCCGCGGTGGGCCAGCTTGAGCGCCGAGCGCGCGTTCTGCTCGACCAGCAGGATGGTGGTGCCCTCCTGGTTGAGCTGCTTGATGACCTCGAAGATCCTGGTCACGATGAGCGGCGCCAGGCCGAGCGATGGCTCGTCGAGCAGGAGCAGGCGCGGCCGCGACATCATGGCGCGCCCGACCGCGAGCATCTGCTGCTCGCCGCCGGAGAGCGAACCGGCGATTTGAGAACGCCGTTCCCGCAAGCGGGGGAAAGCGTCC
>JBKJOI010000573.1:0-8726 GCA_046595695.1 Haliangiales bacterium
TCGCCGGCTTCGTCGCCGAGCGCGTGATCTTCGCGGCGCCGCAGTTCGTCGCGGCGCGTGTGCTGCGCCCATGGCGCGCCTCGCCGCCGCCGCACGTGGCCGCCTTCACCTACGGCGCGTGGATGGTCGCCAACCTTGCGATCTCCGCGCGCCCCTCGTCGCGCGGCTTCCCGCTCGCCTGGGACAACGTCGTCCACGACGGAGCCGGCCTCGGCTACGTCGTCGCCACGCACCAGGAAGGCCGCGACCGCGGCCCCACGGTGCTCACGTATTACCTGCCGCTCGTCGACGACGACCCGCGTGCCGCCCGCCGCCGCCTCTACGAGGGCGACTGGTCCACCTGGGCTGCGCTCGTCCTCGAAGATCTGCGGCGCGCCCACCGCGATCTCCCGGGCCTGTGCACCCGCCTCGACGTGATGCGCTGGGGGCACGCGATGGTTCGGCCGGCGCCCGGGCTGCTCTCGGGCGGCGCGCTCGCCCAGGCCGCGACGCCCTTCCGCAGCATCCACTTCGCGCACACCGAGCTCTCCGGCATCGCCCTCTTCGAGGAAGCCCTCGACCACGGCGTTCGCGCCGCCGAGGAAGTCCTCGCCGCCCGCGGCATCGCCGCTCCGTCGTGGCGCCCATGACGCCCGCCCCGCCAGCGGGGACAGGATCCGGGGTCGTAAGCAACGGAATCAACGAGGCTTCTGGCGATAAACGCGTATTTACCACGGGGACCGGTGCGCCGAGCGCAACGCCCTCGCCCGCGGCGACTCCCTCGCCCGCGCCGTCGGCCGCGCCGGTGCCATCGCGCTGGCTGTTCTCCGCGCGGGTCGATCTCGCCGTTTTCGGCGGCAGCGCGCTGGCGTCGCTGCTCCTGCTCTGCGTCGGCTCGTGGGCCGGGCTCCTTCACGCCGACGCGCCCGAATGGACCTGGGTGACGACCATCCTCCTCGTCGACGTCGCGCACGTCTGGTCGACCGGCTTCCTCATCCTCGACCCCGTGGAGCGCGCGCGCCACGGACGCCTGTGGCTCGCGGTGCCGCTCGTCGGCTACGCCGCCGGCGTGGCGCTCTACACCGCGGGCGGCGCCGCCGCGTTCTGGCGCGCGCTCGCCTACCTCGCCACTTTTCATTTTGTTCGCCAGCAGTGGGGCTGGGTGGCGCTGTACCGCGCCCGTGGCGCCGAGCACGATCGGGCCGGCCGCTTCCTCGACGCGGCCGCCATCTACGCCGCCACGCTCTACCCACTCCTCTACTGGCACGCGCACTTGCCGCGCCGCTTCGCGTGGTTGGTCCCCGGCGACTACGCACCCGGCGCGCCCGCCGCCGCCGTACGCATCGCCTTCCCGATCTATGTCGCGCTGCTCGTCACGTACGCCGCGCGCAGCGCCTGGCGCGCCCTCCATCACCGCGCCACGCCCGGCAAGGACCTCGTCGTCGCCACCACCGCCGCGTGCTGGTGGCTCGGCATGGTCGGCTTCGACTCCGACTACGCATTCACCGTGACCAACGTGCTCATCCACGGCATTCCGTACTTCGCGCTCGTCTTCCTGGTCGCCCGCGCCCGCGGCGTGCGCGCCCTCTCCGGTTCGCTCCCCTCCGCGCTCGTCTGGTTCCTCGGCGCCCTCTGGACGTTCGCCTTCCTCGAGGAGCTCCTCTGGGACCGCTTGGTCTGGCACGATCGAACCTGGCTCTTCGGCACGTCCTGGCCGGACGCCCCGACGCTACGCCCGTTCCTCGTGCCGCTCCTGGCGCTGCCACAGCTGACCCACTACGCCCTCGACGGCTTCATCTGGCGCCGCCGTCACCGCGCCTGAACGACCCGAACGCCCCGCGATTCCCCAGGACCTGGGGACGGACCCGCGGACGGGAACACCCGCGGACGGGGACACTCTCCACGTTGCAACTACTCGATCCCATTGGCGTTCCGGGAGCATGTGCGCAATGCCCCCATTCCTCACGCCTGGAGCACTGCCGCGCGTAGCGCCGCCGCCGCCGCCGGCAACCGTGCGCCCGCGCGCCGCGCCAGCACGTAGCGCACGCGCGGAAGCTCCTTCAGCGGACGCGCCACGGTTCCTCGAGGCACCTCGCAGATTCCGTTCACGATCGCCAACCCCAGCCCGATCCTCACGAGGTGCAGCATGAGCGGCCATCCACCCGCCTCCACGGCAGGCTCGGTGCTCACGCCCGCCGAGGCGAGCGCACGCGCCAGCGCCTGCCGGTGCAGCGCGTCTCCGGGCGGCAACACCAGCCGCTCGCCGCCGAGATCCGCGAGCGTCACTCGCGCCGCGCGCGCGAGCCGGTGCCGCGCCGGCATGACCAGGACCTGCGGTGCGTCGGCCAGCCGCTCGACCACGATGCCGTCGGGCGCGGTGTCCAGCGCGGTGACCGCCAGGTGCGCGGTGCCGTCGCGCAGCGCCGCGACCGCACCCGCGCGATCTCGGGTGAGCACGCGCAGCGGGGCCGGACCCCGCGCCGCGAAGGCCCGCAGCGCGTCGCCGAGCAGGTACAGGAGCGCGCCTTCACCCGCGGCCAGCGTCACCGGGCGCGGCGTCGTCTCTCCGCGAAGCTCGCCGAGGAAGGCTTCCTCGCGCTCCTTCGCCTCGCGCGCGAACGCGACGAGCTGCCCGCCCGCGGTCGTCAGCCTCAGCCCTCGGCCGACGCGCTCGTAGAGCGGCGCGCCGACACGCTCCGCCAGCTTCGCGACCTGCGCATGCAGCGCCGGTTGCGTCAGATGCAGCTGCGCGGCCGCGTGCGTGAAGTTGAGGTGCTCGGCGAATACCAGGAAGGTCGCGAGCCAGTCACCGTGAATCATCACGAATAATGATAGACCATCAAAAAACGATAAGTTCTGATGACACCATGTTTCGACGCAAGCTGTGTGGCAAGAAAGGGCGTAACCAGGAGTCAGCCGCGGTACGTCGAAGGTTTCGTCATGTCGTTCAAGAGTCTCAGCAAGTTCATCTCCCTGGTCCTCCGCCATGATCCCGGCGCGGCGGACGTCACGCTCGACGCCCACGGCTGGGTTGTCGTCGACGAGCTGTGCGCCGCGTTGCACCAGCGCGGCCAGCGCCTCGATCTCGACCTCATCGCGCACATGATGGCGGTCTCCGACAAACCGCGCTGGGAGCTGTCGCCCGATCAGCGGCGCATCCGTGCGCTCCACGGCCACTCGGTGGCGCTCGAGTTCGACTACGCGCCCGCGTCGCCGCCGGAGATGCTGTTCCACGGCACGCCGCTGAGGTTCATCGAGTCGATCCGCGAGCAGGGCCTGGTCGCCGGCGAGCGCCAGTTCGTGCACCTGGCCACGACCACCGCAGCCGCTGCCGAGGTGGGCCGTCGGCGCGGTCGCGCGATGGTGCTGCACGTGGCGGCGCAGCGCATGGCCGCCGACGGCTTCGCGTACTTCCACACCGCGAGCGGTGTATGGCTGACCGCGCACGTCCCCACGCAGTACATCGACTTCCCCGCCTGACGTCGCGGTCGCGCCGATAATGGCCATCGCGCCGCTGTCGTTCGCGCTGGCATTCGCCGGTGAACTGCGCGATGCACCGGCATGCGGATCGTCCTGGGTGTCGCGCTTGCCATGAGCGTCGTGCTGAATGTCGTTCTGTTCGTGCGCGAGCGCGGGCACGGTGCGGAAGCAGCCCCATCCACGGGGTCAGCTTCTCCAGAGGCGGCGGCGTCCAGCGCCGCGGTGGCCAGCGGAGCCGGCGGCGCTCGCGGCCTCGACGCGCCCGCGGGAGCCGTGCCCGTCGATTGCGCGCATGCCCTCTTCGAAGCCGAGCGACACCTCGCCGACGTGCGCGCGCAGCTGTGGAAGAAGCTCCCGCTCTCCGAGAAGTTCGACGCGTCGCAGCCGAACCCGGCCGTGGAAGAGCCGCTGCGCGCGGAGCTGGCGCGTCTCTTCGAGGCCAAGGATCTGGAGGGCGCCGCGTGGACCCTCGAGTGCCGCGGCACGACCTGCCAGCTGCAGATCGTGTCGACCGACGCGCAGAAAGCGGCGTGGATGGCGAGCCTGCAGACCGACGCGGCGCTGCGCCAGCGCGCTCGAGGCATGGGGTTCAACGCCGGCCGACCCACGAACGATCAGACGAGCGGCACGCCGCTGACCGAGTCGCTCGTGTACATGGACGTCGCGGAGCCGGGTGACGATCAGCAGGCGGGGCTCGCGTACCTCGAGAGCATCTGGCGATCGTTCGTCGCGTCGAGCGCTGCCTCGGACTGCTCGGCAAGGCTCGACAGCCGAGCCGGCTCTCTCGACATCCGGCTCGACGTGAACCAGGACGCCGCGGGCGTTCGCGCGTACGTGGGCGGTGATCTCGGTGCCACAGGCGCGGGCCGCTGCGTCGCGGATCGGCTGCAGGCGGACGTCGCGGCGGCGTCACCGCCGGTAGGCACGCCGCCGAGCATGAGTTACTTCGTGCTCGAGTTGCCGCCGGGCACGCGGTAGGCGGCAGCGGGCCGGGCCGGTCCGCGTCCGGGCCGACTCCGGTCCGCGCTCTTCAGTGTCGAGCGTTCTCTGCTCGCCAGCGCGTGCGTTTTGGGATGATTGCGCACATGCCCGAAATTCGTCTGCGATTTCAACGTTGTGGAACGTGGAGAGTGTCCCCGTGCAGGAAGGCGAGGAATTCGCGGCGGGAAGAAGGACCTGCGTTGGGGGCCCGAACGACACCCGTGGCACGCGCCTCGGCGCGGAGCATGGCGAGGTCGTCCTCCGCGATCGCGCAGCGCGTGGCTTCCGGATCGATGCCGTAAGCCTCCGCGGCATTCAGACCGAAGATCTTGCGGCGGAGGTTGTCGTCCAGCGCGGGGTAGCCGAAATCCGCCTGCATCGCCTCGGGGATCTGGAACGTGCGCAACGCCGCGATCTGATCCTGCGGCGATCCGTAGAAGATCGAGTCGGTGCCCCAGACCACGCGATCCTGGCCGACGTACTTGAGCAGCTTGCCCAGCACGTGGGCCGCCTGCGTCGGCGAGGTCATGACGTTGCGCCAGGTGCTGCCGAGCTCGGCGTAGACGTTGCGCGGGCCGCCCGCGTCGCTGACGCCGTGCTCGAGCACGGTGCGCACGAGCCGGTTGACGCCCTGCGGATTGGCCTCGTTCGGGTCGTACGCCCCTTCCTGTACGCTGGTCTCGTAGCCCGAGTGGTAGATGAGGAACTTGAGATCCGGGTTGGCGATCGCCGCGGGGCCGACGTCATCGGGCGATGCGAACGCGGGGTCGAAGCCGGGTAGGGGCAGGCCCTTGTGCGCGCACACCAGCTTCACGTCGAGTGAACGCGCCTTGGCGTAGAACGGGCCGGCGACCGCGTCGTCGTCGAGGCGCCAGTTGCCGTACGGCGTGTAAACCTTCCAGGCCGCGATGCCGACCTCCTCGGCGAGACGCTGCATGCCGTCGAGCTGGGAAGCGCCCCGCTCGGGCAGCACCAGGCCGTGGGTCACCAGCCGCGGCGAGCCGGACAGCGTCTCGATGAGCTCGCGGGTCGCGCGCTGCTCGTCGGACGAGAGCGGATCGGCGCCCGGCTCGGCGGGCACCGCCGAGAGCACCGCCACGTGGGTGTCGCTGTTGACGAACATCTCGCGCAGGTAGTGCTCGGTGTCGAGGCACTCGAGCTGGGTCATCGCGCCGCAGCCGGCCTGCGGGACCGACTCGAAGAAGGCGACCCATGTGGGCGAGGCCTGGCGCCAGTCGCCGATGGGGTTCACGTGGTGCGTCTGCACGTCGAAGATGAACTCGTCGCCGGCGAGCGCCTCGCAGGCCTGATCGGCGTCGATCGTGGCTCCCGCGTCTATGGCATAGCCGGGGCCGTCGTCGCCGCCGCAGCCGTAGGCCTGGTTGATGACCGAGAGCGCCGCCGCGGTGCCCGCGGCGCTCTTCAGGAACTCGCGCCGCGACACGCCCAGCTTGCGCGCGTGCGTACCGACGAGCTCGCGGAAGAGCTCGGCGGCGCGCCGGTCGCGCGCATCGGGCGTCTTCGGCCAGTGCTCACCGTTCGAGCCCGGCACGAAGGGAATGGGAGAGCGAAGCGGCAGCGAGTCGTCATCCGGCGCTGACTTCTTCATGCGCGGGATGGTAGCCCTTCATGGCAAGGGGTGGGACCTGGCGGCGCATGACAGCGCGCGCGCCAGGCGGCGCGCCGTCCGCGCGCGTCCGCCTACTTCACCTGCAGCCGCCCCCACAGGAAGCGCGCGAGCGCCTCCGTCTTCGGCACGAACGTCGCGAGCTCGACGTACTCGTGGGTCGTGTGGAACCCGGCTCCGCGCGGGCCGAGGCCGTCGATCGCCGGCACGCCCAGCGGCGCCACGGTGTTCGCGTCGCTGCCGCCGCCCAGCTGCGGCGCCTCGCCGTCACCGAGGCCGCCCGCGCGCGCGCACGCGGCGTACTCGTCGCGCAGCGCCGCCGACGCCGCGGTGCGCTCGAGCGGCAACCGCCGCGCGCCACCGGTGACCTCCATGCGCACGCCGGGCACCGCGGCGCCCGCCGCCTCGGCCGCGGCGCGCACGGCCGCGACCAGCTGCTCCGCGTCCTCGATCGTCTCGTAGCGCAGGTCGATCTGGCACTCGGCGCGCTCGGGCACGGTGTTCTTGCTCGTGCCACCGAGGGTGGTGCCGACGTTCACCGTCCGACCGTGGGCGTAGCTGGTGAGCTGCTGTGCGGTGTCGACGAACTTCGCGAGCGCCCAGATCGCGTTGGCGCCGTCCTTGTGGTTGTTGCCCGCGTGCGCCGCGACGCCGTGCGCGACCACCGTCATGGCGCCGACGCCGCGCCGGCGCGTGATGATCGCGTCGGCCGCGCGCCCCGACTCGAACACCAGCGCGCAGGCCGCACCGCGCGCCGCGTCCTTGAGGTGCGGCGTCGACGATGGTGAGCCGACCTCCTCGTCGCCGACCGACACGACCAGGACGGGCAGCTCGGCCAGCACGCCGACGTCGTCGAGCGCCGCGAGCGCGCCGCGGATCACGGCGAGCCCGCCCTTCATGTCGAGCGCACCCGGCCCGGTGGCGCGGCCGCCTTCCTCGTGCCAGCCCTCGAAGTGGCCGGGCGGGAACACCGTGTCGTGGTGGCCGATCAGCAGGATCGGCGCGGCGCCCGCGCGTGTCGCCGCCGGCGTCCGCCAGAACAGGTGGTCGCCGAACTTGCCCTCACCCGACACGACCGTACAGGTCAGGGACGGCAGCGCGAACGCCTCGCGCAGCAGGTCGCCCACCTTGTTCACGCCCGCGAGGTTCTCGGTGAAGCTGTTGATCTCGACCCAAGTGCGCGTGAGGGCAAGGACTTCGGGACCACGGGCGTGCACGGCCGCGAGCACGCTGTCCAATGACTTGTTGGAACTTGGCTCTTTTTGCATGAGGGGGGGATTGTATTACCCTCGCGGTCACACCATGGCAAAACGATTCAAGGCAGCCATCATCGGCGGCAGCGGCTACGGCGGGGCGGAGCTGGCGCGCCGGCTGCTCATGCACCCCGACGTCGAGCTCGTACGCGTCGCGTCGATCGATCACGTGGGCGAGCCGCTCGGCGCCGTCCATCCCAACCTCGAGGCCGCCACCGATCTGGAGTTCGAGGACCTCTCGCCCGCCGAGGCTGCCCGCGGCTGCGACGTGGCGCTGCTCGCGCTTCCGCACAAGGTCACCGCCTCCAAGGTGCCCGAGCTCATCGCCGCGGGCGTCAAGATCGTCGACATGTCGGGCGACTTCCGTCTGCGCGATCTGGCCGCCTACGAGCGCTTCTACGCCTCGAAGCACCCGCACCCCGAGCTGCTCGGCTCGTTCGTCTACGGCCTGCCCGAGCTCAACCGCGCAGCCATCCAGAGCGCCAACTACGTCGCGTCACCGGGCTGCTTCGCCACGTCCATGGCGCTCGCGCTCCTGCCGCTCGCGCGCGTCGGGCTGCTCGCGGGCGCGACCGTGCACGTCACCGGCATCACCGGATCGTCGGGCGCGGGCATCGCGCCCGGACCGACCACGCACCACCCGAGCCGCGCCGGCAACCTGCGCACCTACAAGCCGCTCGAGCACCAGCACGTGCCCGAGGTCGTGCAGACGCTCGGCGACGCCGGCGCCGCGAACGTGGAGCTGCGCTTCGTGCCGGTCTCCGCGCCGCTCACGCGCGGCATCTTCACCACCTGCTTCGTCGAGCTCGGCGCCGACGTCGACGCCGCGCGCCTGGCCACGCTGTTCGACGAGAGCTACGCGCGCGAGCCGTTCGTGCGGCGCCCCGCGAAGCGCCTGCCCGAGGTCGTCGCGGTCGCCGGCTCGAACTTCGTCGAGGTCGGCTTCGCAGTCGGGCCGGTGGCCGGCGGCAAGCGCACGGTCACCTGCTTCGCGGCGATCGACAACCTCATCAAGGGCGGCGCCGGCCAGGCCATCCAGAACATGAACCTCGTGCTCGGCTGCGACGAGAAGGCCAGCCTCGAGGACGTCGGGAACTGGCCATGAGCCCGGCCGCGAAGATCCGGCCGCTGGTCGTCAAGATCGGCGGCGAGGTCGCGGGCTCGGGCGAGGCGCAGCTGCTCGCCGCCGACCTGCGCCTGCTCGTCGACGGCGGAGCACGCGTCGCCATCGTCCACGGCGGTGGCCCGCAGGCCACCGAGCTGCAGAAGCGGCTCGGCCTCGAGCCGCGCCAGATCGCCGGGCGTCGCGTCACCGACTCGGCGACGCTCGACGTCATGAAGATGGTGCTCGCGGGCAAGATCAACGTCGATCTGTGCGCGGCGCTGGCGGCCGCCGGGGTCGCCGC
>JBKJOI010000746.1:0-9173 GCA_046595695.1 Haliangiales bacterium
GCTCGGCCAGGTGAACCTCGGCCACTTCCTGCCCGACTACAACGCGTACGAGGAGCTGCTCGACATCTTCCGGCTGTTCTCGCCCATCCCGATCGCGCTCGAAGGCGACCGCGGCTACGAGTTCACCCCCGCCGACCTTCGCCGCGAGATCCTCGGCCGCGGCCTGCTCGCCATCCTCGCATCCAACCCGTGCAACCCGACCGGCAAGCTGATCTCGGGCGACGAGCTCGCCGAGTGGGTCGCGGCCGCGCGTGACCTCGACTGCACGCTGCTGCTCGACGAGTTCTACTCGCACTACGTGTGGCGCAAGCGGCCGAGCGAGCCCGACTGGATGGTCAGCGCGGCGCGCTACGTCGAGGGTGTGAACCGCGATCCCGTGGTGATCTTCGACGGCCTCACCAAGAACTGGCGCTATCCGGGCTGGCGCTGCACCTGGACGGTGGGGCCGCGCTCGGTGATCGACGCGGTCACCAGCGCAGGCTCGTTCCTCGACGGTGGCGGCTCCAAGCCGCTGCAGCGCGCGGCCGTCCAGTTGATCACCCCCGAGCACGCGATCGCCGAGACCGAGGCCATCCGCCGCGAGTTCTCGCGCAAGCGCGAGCTCATGCTCCGACGTACCCGCGAGCTCGGGCTCACGCTCGACCGCGAGCCCGACGGTACCTTCTATGTGTGGGCCAAGGTCGAGGGCCTGCCGACCTCGATCTCCGACGGCATGTCCTTCTTCCGCGCGGCGCTCGAGCACAAGGTGATCGCGGTGCCGGGTGAGTTCTTCGACGTCAACCCGGGCAAGCGCCGCGGCGGCCGTCCATCGCGCTTCCGCCGCCACGTGCGTCTGTCGTTCGGCCCCAGCTACGAGACCCTCGACAAGGGGCTCGACCGGCTGACCGCGATGGTCAAGGCGGCGCGGTAGCTCGCGATGCTGCGCTTCGCGGTCGAAGCCGAGATCGCCGCGGCGCTGGCGGCAGGTCGCCCGGTGGTAGCGCTGGAGTCGACGATCCTCGCCCACGGCCTGCCGTGGCCGGAGAACCTCGAGATCGGCCGCGCCCTCGAGGCCGAGGTGCGCGCGGGCGGCGCGGTGCCGGCGACCGTCGCCGTGCTCGACGGCGTGGCGTGCGTCGGGCTCGAGACGGCCGCGCTCGAACGCCTCGCGCGCGACGGGCGCGCGTTCGCCAAGGCGGGTGCGGCGGACCTCCCCGTGGCGAGTGCGCGCGGCGCGAATGCGGCCACGACGGTCTCGGCGACCTGCACGCTGGCCGCGCGCGCGGGCATACGCGTGTTCGCGACCGGCGGCATCGGTGGCGTTCACCGTGGCGACAGCGGCGACGTCTCCAGTGATCTCACGGTGATGGCCCGCGAGCCGATCGCGGTGGTCTCGGCCGGCGCCAAGGCGATCCTGGATCTGCCGCGCACCGTCGAGACGCTCGAGACGCTCGGCGTGCTGGTGCTCGGCTACAAGACCAACGAATTCCCCGCCTTCTACACCCGCCAGAGCGGCATCCCGCTGGAGCACCGCGTCGATTCGGCCGACGAGGCCGCGCGCATGCTCGCGGCCCGCTGGTCGCTCGGCCAGGGCGGCGTGCTCGTCGCCAATCCGATACCGGCCGGGGACGCGCTCGATACCCAGCTGATCGACGCCGCCATCGCCGCGGCGCTGGCCGCAGCCTCGGCCGCCGGGGTCCGCGGCAAGGCGCTCACGCCTTTTCTGCTCGCCGAGCTGGCGCGGGTGACGGGCGGGGCCGCGGTGCGTGCCAACCGCGCGCTCGCGCTCTCGAACGCCCGCGTCGGCGCCGAAATCGCTTCGGCGTTCGCCCGCATCTAACTATCGGCTTTCACCGGTAGTTTCGGCCAGGCCGCCGCGTTCCGCGGCATTCCTCCGCTTGACGTGAATGGTAATTCCATTCATATGAACCGTCGTTCACGGAGTTGAGCATCTATTCACGCACGGCCGGCAGCCGTGCCACCGAACGACGGTGTTTGGGGACGAGGAGCCGTTGACTTGAGACCTACCGGAATCCGCAAGAAGCCCGCCAAGGCCGGCAAGAGGACGCCCGCCAAGGCCGGCAAGAGGACCGCCGCGACGCCCGCCAAGGCCGGCAAGCGCGCCCGCGCGGCCAGCCAGCCGCAGCGCACGCTGCGTGAGGCCGCGCGCGGCCAGACCCGCGACCTGTTCCGCATCGCCATTCTCGAGGCGGCCGAGCGCGTGTTCGCGCGCCGCGGCTTCGCCGAGACCAAGGTGGCCGAGATCGCGCGCGAGGCCGGCCTGGCCGCCGGCACCCTCTACAACTACTTCGACAGCAAGGAAGCCATCTTCCACTCGATCTGCGAGCTGCGCGGTCAGGAAGCCCTGGCCGAGGCGCGCGCCATCGCCGAGCTCGACCTGCCTCCGATGGAGCGCATCCGTCGCCAGATCGACTGGGTGCTCGGCCACATCGACGGCCACGCCGACCGCTTCCAAGTCTACGTGCAGATGGGCGCGACCAGCGAGTGGCAGATGAAGCAGATCACCGGCGACGGCGCCCACGCCAACTACCTCGAGCACCTGCGCCTGCTCGAGGTCACCATCGCCGAGGCGCAGCACGCGGGCGATCTGCGCGACGACATCTCCGCCGCCGACCTCACGTTCGCGCTCGCCGGCGTCACCAACTCGTTCATCCACGCGTGGCTGCTGACCAAGCCCCGCCCGCGCCTGAGCGCCCGTTCACCGCTCATCTTCGACCTTTTCTTCAAGGGAGCCGTACCTCGATGAAACGCCTCGTTACCCTGGCTGCGCTGGCGGCCCTCCTGTTCGGCGCGACGCGCGATGGGCGCGCGGCCGACGACACGACGCGCCGCTTCACGCTGGCGCAGGCGGTCGACGCGGCCATCTCCGACAACCCCGAGCTCGCGATCAGCGGACGCTCGGTCGGCATCGCTGGCGCGCGCGTCGACTCCGCCAAGGCGCTGCGCCTGCCCAGGCTTTCGGTCGAGGCCGGCGTGCAGCTCTGGAGCGAGGAAGTCGTGATCCCGTTCGGCATGCCCGTGCCGGGCCAGCCGGCGATGTCCATCACCGGGCGCGAGCAGGTCACCGGCTCGGTCTCGGTCACGCTCGCGCAGCCGCTATCCGGCCTCGCGGTCATCGGCCGGCTGATCCACATCGAGGAGACCGGCGTCGCGCTCGCCAAGACCGAGCTCGTCGGCGCCAAGCTCGACGTCGCGGCGCAGGCCGCCGAGCTCTACCTGCGCGCCATGCAGGCGCGCGCAGCGGTCGAGATCGCCGAGCGCAGCGTCACGCAGCTCGACGCGCAGGCGCAGCGCGCCAAGGCGCTCGAGGCCGGCGGCGTGCTCGGCAAGGTCGACGTCATGCGCATCGACTCGGCGCGCTCGCAGGCGGCGCAGCAAGCGCTCGGCGCGCGCGACGGCGTGGACCAGGCCACCGACGCGCTGGCGATGCTGCTCGGCCTGCCCGCAGGCGCCAGCATCGAGACCATCGACGATCTGCCCGCCGCGCTGCCGCCGCCGCCCTGGGACGAGGCCGGCGCGATGAAGATCGCGGTCGCCAAGCGCCCCGAGCTACGCTCTGCGCGGCTACGCGCCCAGCAGGCCGAGGGCGCGGTCGACGTGAAGCGATCCGACTACTTCCCCAACGTGATCGCGCTCGCCAACTACCAGCACACCGAGGGGCAGGGCGCGTTCAGCCAGCCCGACGCGTTCTTCGTGGGCGTCACGCTCAAGTGGGATCTATGGGACTGGGGCAAGCGCGGCGCCGACATGCGCGAGGTGCGCGGCCGGGCCGCGCAAGCCAAGCTGACCGCGGATCGCCAGGGTGATCGCGTCGCGCTCGACGTGCGCGGGCGGCTGCGCTCGGCAGGCACCACGTTCAAGCAGCTGGAGGTCGCCGCGCAGGGCCTCACAACCGCCGAGGAGGCCTACCGAATCCAGAGCGTGCGTTTTCAAAACGGCAACGCCACGACGCTGGATGTGCTCGACGCCGAGGCCGACGTGGCGCGCGCGCGCCTGGCCGTCTCCACCTATCGATACGAGTACGCGATCGCGCTGGTCCAGCTGGCGCACGCGATCGGCGAGTCACCGCTCGCCGCCCTGGTTGCTACCCCCCATGCCGCTGCGAGCGGCGGAGGTTCCCGATGACGTCCCGAGCTCTGGGTGTTCTTAGCGCGCTCCTCTTCTCCATGGTTGTTGCCGCCGGTGCAACCGGTTGCAAGAAGAGCGAGTCCCAGGCGACCAAGCTGCCGCCGGCGACCGGCGAGGGCTCGCCGCCGGCGGCCAAGCTGCCCGAGATCGTGAAGGACGCGCCCATGCCGACCGCGCAGACCGGCAACGAGCGCACCACCGGCACGACCTACGCCCGCGAGGAGGCCAAGCTCGGCCCCAAGATGTCGGGCGTCGTCACCAAGATCTGGGTGAAGGAAGGCGACGTCGTGAAGAAGGGCGACCCGCTCTTCCAGCTCGACGCGCGCGCCATCTCGCTCGGGCGCGAGCAGGCCGCCGCCGGGCTGCGCTCGGCCGACGTCAACCTGCGCGCGACGCAGGTCGAGTACGACCGCACCAAGGCGCTGCTCGATCAGAACGCGGTCAACCGCGCCCAGTTCGACCAGATCCAGGCGCGCCTCGACGGTGCCAAGGTCATGGTCGAGCAGGCGCGCGTGGGCGTGTCGCAGGCCAACCAGATGCTCGCCGACGCGGTGGTGCGCTCGCCGATGACCGGCATCGTGGTCGCCAAGCTGGTCAGCGAGGGCGAGACGGCCACGATGATGCCGCCGACGGTGGTGCTGGTGGTCCAGGATCAGTCGTCGCTCGAGCTGCGCTTCCGCATGCCCGAGAAGGTGCTCGCCGAGATCAAGCAGGGCTCGAGGCTGACCGCGACGTTCGGCTCGCTGGGCGTGACCCGCGAGGCCGAGGTGGTGCGGGTCAGCGCGTCGGTCGAGCAGCACACGCGCACGGTCGAGATCTTCGCCGTGCTACCCAACAAGGATGGCGTGCTGCGGCCCGGCATGCTCGCCAACGTCGAGATGGTCGGCATCACCAGCAGCCAGGCGACGCCCGCCCCCGTCGAGCAGGCGGCACCCACGGCCGCGGCCGCGCCGTCCGTCGCTCCCGCGCCCACCCCTGCCCCACCGGCCGAAGCGCGCGGTGAAGCGAAGCTAGGAGCTGGCAAGTGAGGCTCGCAGACATATCCATCAGACGCCCCGTCTTCGCCGTCATGCTGGTCGGTGCGCTGGTCGTGTTCGGCGGGGTCGCCTACAAGGACATCGGCGTCGATCTGTTTCCCAACGTCGAGTTCCCGGTCGTGACCGTGACCGTCGTCTACCCGGGCGCGGACCCGGCGACGATGGAGTCCAAGGTCGCCGATCCCATCGAAGAGACCGTCAACACGATGAGCGGCATCCACGTGCTGCGCTCGGTCAACCTTGAGTCGGTGACCCAGGTCATCGTCGAGTTCGACCTCGAGGTCTCGGTCGACAAGGCGATGCAGGACATCCGCGACAAGGTCTCGGCGATCGCCGGCCAGCTGCCCGAGGGCATCGAGCCGCCGCAGATCCAGAAGTTCGACGTCGGCGCCGCGCCCATCATGTCGGTGGCGCTCGCGAGCGACCGGCCGGTGCGTGAGCTGACCGAGCTCGCCGACGACGTCGTCAAGGAGCGCATCCAGCGCATCAAGGGCGTCGGCTCGGTGATCCTGGTCGGCGGCCGCGAGCGCGAGATCCAGGTGCTCATCCGGCCGCTCGATCTCGCCGGCCTCGGCCTCACCGTCCAGGACGTGGGCGGCGCGCTGCAGGCGCAGAACCTCGAGCTACCCGCCGGCCGCATCGAGTCGGGGCAGCGCGAGATCTCGATCAAGACCAAGGGCGAGGTGCGCACGGTCGCGGAGATCCGCGAGCTGGTCATCGGCAACTTCGGCGGCGCCATCGTGCGCGTGCGCGACGTCGCCGATGTCGTCGACGGCGCCGAGGAAGCTCGCTCGTACTCGTCGACCAACGGGCAACGCGCGCTCGCGCTCATCGTGCAGAAGCAGACCGGCGCCAACTCGGTCGAGGTCTCCAAGCAGGTGCGCGCCGAACTCGAGGCCATCCGCCCGCAGCTCGAAGCCGCGGGTGCCAGCCTGTCCATCCCCTCGGACAGTGCGCCCTACATCGAGCACTCGATCGACGACGTCAAGTTCGACCTCGTCTTCGGCGCGGTGCTCGCGATCCTGATCATCCTGTTCTTCCTGCACGACTTCCGCGCCACGATCATCAGCGCCCTGGCCATCCCCACCGCCGTGATCGCGACCTTCGCGTTCATCAGCTACATGGGGTTCACCTTCAACAACATGACGATGCTCGCGCTCTCGCTGTCGATCGGCATCCTGATCGACGACGCGATCGTCGTGATCGAGAACATCTACAGACACCTCGAGATGGGCAAGACGCCGATGCAGGCGGCCCAGGACGCGACCTCGGAGATCGGCCTCGCCGTGATCGCGACCACGTTCGCGATCGTCGCGGTGTTCGTGCCCGTCGCGGTCATGAAGGGCATCATCGGCCGTTTCTTCTTCCAGTTCGGCCTGACCGTCAGCTTCGCCGTGCTGGTGTCGCTGCTGGTCGCCTTCACGCTGACGCCGATGCTGTCGTCGCGCTTCCTGCGCGGCCACGCGCACCACCCGGACGGCGAGGGCAAGCGGCCCAACTTAATGGTCCGCTTCATCGAGTGGATCCTCGGCGGCGTCGAGCGTGGTTACAAGCGCGTGCTCGCCGCGGCGCTGCGGCATCGCGCGGTCACCCTCGGGCTCGCGTTCAGCACCCTGATCGCTTCGTGCGCGCTGGTCGGCCAGGTGAAGTCGGAGTTCCTGCCTCCCGAGGACCGCTCGGAGTTCGAGGTCGCGGTCGAGCTGCCCACCGGCACCTCGCTCGCGACCACCGTCGAGTACGTGGAGGCCATCGCGAAGGACATCCGCACCTCGCTACCCGACGTCAAGATGACCTTCGTCACCATCGGCAGCGGTGCGCAGGGCCAGGTGAACATCGGCGCCGTGCGTATCAACCTGAAGCCGCGACTCGAGCGCGGGTTCACCCAGCAGGAAGCGATGGCGTGGGTGCGCGAGCGCTACAAGGAAGGCGGCGCCGCGGTCATCGCGGTACAGGAGATCAACATGATCGGCGGCGGTGGCTTCAAGTCGCAGCCGGTGCAGTTCAACATCCGCGGCAAGGATCCCGCGGCGATCGTGGCGGCGGCTGACGCGATGGTCGTCGAGCTCGAGAAGACCAAGGGCTTCGTCGACGTCGACACCAGCTACCGCACCGGCAAGCCCGAGCTGTCGATCGACCCCAACCGCGAGCGGGCGGCGGCGCTCAACGTGCCGACCTCGTCGATCGCGACGACGGTGCGCGCGCTGGTCGCCGGTGACAAGGTCACCGAGCTGAAGGAAGGCCTCGAGGTCTACGACGTGACCTTGCGCCTGCCCGACAAGGACCGAAACGGCCTCGCCGGGCTGCAGAACTTGAAGGTCCGCTCGACCAGCGGCGAGCTCGTCGACCTGTCGAACGTGGTGACGGTGACGCCGAGCGAGGGCCCCAGCCAGATCGACCGCCAGTCACGCCAGCGCCAGGTGACCATCTACGCCAACCTCGAGGGCGTCACCCTCGGCGAGGCGACGAAGATCGTCGAGACGGCCGCGGCGAAGGTGGTGCCGCCGTCGCTCACGACCGATCACGCCGGCATGGGCAAGACCATGGAGGAGTCGTTCGGCTACATGATGGTCGCGCTGCTGCTGGCGATCGTGATCGTCTACATGATCCTCGCGGCGCAGTTCGACAGCTTCGTGCACCCGTTCACCATCATGCTGTCCTTACCGATGGCGGTCGTCGGCGCGTTCGGCGGCCTGTACATCACCGGCAAGACGCTGAACATCTTCTCGATGATCGGCGTGATCATGCTCATGGGCTTGGTCGTGAAGAACGCCATCTTGCTGGTCGACTACGCGAACCACGAGCTGGCCCGGGGCAAGTCGGTGAAGGAGGCGCTGCTCTCGGCCGGTCCGGTCCGGCTGCGCCCGATCCTCATGACCACCGCGGCAATGATCTTCGGCATGCTGCCCGTCGCGCTCGCGCTCGGCGAGGGCGGCTCGCAGCGTTCGCCCATGGCCGTGACCGTGATCGGCGGGCTCATCACCTCGACGCTGCTCACGCTCGTCGTCGTCCCGGTCGTCTACAGCCTCGTCGAAGGCGCGACCCACTCGCGCCCCATGCGCTGGCTCGGCCGCAAGATCTTCGGCGAGGAACCCGCCGTCGTCGCCTCCACCGAGCAGCCCCTGGCCTGACCTCCGAGGACGGTGTTCGGGATCTTACTTTCTTACTTTCTCGAAATTCGGCGCCTGGCCACTCGGCAAGGCGCCGAATTTATTTTCGGGCGCACGGCCAGGCGCACGGCCAGACGCAGATCTTACTTTCGGGCTCCGGGCTGTGGATAACTGCGTAAGCGAAGGCGGGAAAGTCGTTCCGGTTCAGTAACTTCGAACCGAAAGTAAGTTACGGAGCACCGTCCCCGAGCTTGAGCTTGCCGTTCTCGACAGAGATGTAGACGGTGCCTCCGGAGGCGGCGAGGCGGCCGAAGAGGATGAGCTCGGCCAGGGGCTTCTTGATCTCGTTCTGGACGAGGCGGGCCATGGGGCGGGCGCCGAAGATCGGATCGAAGCCGCGCTCGCCGAGCCAGCGGCGCGCCTCGAGGGAGAGCTCGAGCTTGACGTTCTTGTCGACGAGCTGCGCCTGGAGCTCGGCGATATTCTTGTCGACGACCTTCAGGATGGTGTCGATGCCGAGCGGATCGAAGACGATCCAGGCGTCGATCCGGTTGCGGAACTCGGGGCTGAAGGTGCGCTCGATGGCCGACTTGGAGGCCTCCCGCGTGGAGGTCGACGCCCCGCCAGGCTTCATCATGAAGCCTGGCGCCTTGGACGAGATGTCGCGCGCGCCCGCGTTGGTCGTCATCACCAGGATCACGTGGCGGAAGTCGGCCTTGCGCCCGTTGTTGTCGGTCAGGGTCGCGTGGTCCATGACCTGCAGCAGGATGTTGAAGACGTCGGGATGCGCCTTCTCGATCTCGTCGAGCACGACCACCGCGTACGGCGTCTTGCGCACCTGATCGGTGAGCAGGCCGCCCTGGTCGAAGCCGACGTAGCCGGGCGGCGCGCCGATGAGCCG
>JBKJOI010000762.1:0-5851 GCA_046595695.1 Haliangiales bacterium
CGGCGCGATCGCGTCGTAGAAGTACAGCCGGTCGCCGCCGAGCAGCTCGCGCACCTGGCGTGCCAGGCGGCCTCCGGTGAGCGGCCCGGTCGACACGATTACCGGCCCGGCAGGCAGCTCGTCGATCACGCGCCGCTCGAGCCGGATGTTCGGGTGCATGGCCAGCCGCACCGTGACCTCGCGGCCGAAGCCGACGCGGTCGACGGCGAGCGCGCCGCCCGCGGGCACCTTGTGCTGATCCGCGCACTCGATCACCAGCGAGCCGGCGCGGCGCAGCTCGTACTTGAGCAGGCCGGCCGGAGCCGCGCGCTCGTTCGAGCGCAGCGAGTTCGAGCACACCAGCTCGCACAGGAGCGGCGTCTGGTGCGCCGGCGACATCGCCACCGGCTTCTGATCGACGAGCGCCACGCGCACGCCGCGCTCGGCGAGCTGCCACGCGGCCTCGCAACCTGCGAGGCCGCCGCCGATGACCGTGACTTCAGCCGTGACGTCTGCTGCCGCCATCCGAAGCCTCCTTACGCTGCGTCTTCCGCCTCGGGCCCGACCTCGCCCGCCTGCCGCTTGAAGCCGCAACCCTCGGTGATGCAGCGGACCGTCTCGCCGCGCTTGAGCTGGCGCTTGACCAGGAAGGGCGCCTTGCAGTCCGGGCACGCCTCGGGGATCGGCATGTCCCAGCTCACGAAGTCGCACTTGGTCTTCGAGTAGTTCGAGCAGCCATAGAAGACCTTGCCGCGCTTCGAGCGCTTCTCGGTCAGGTAGCCGCCACAGCCCTCCTTCGGGCAGGTGACGCCGAGCGAGATGGGCTTGGTGCCCTTGCACTCGGGGTAGGTCGAGCAGGCGAGGAAGGCGCCGAAGCGACCGCGCTTGTGCAGCATGGCCGAGCCGCACAGCTCGCACTTCTCGTCGGTGGTGGGCGGCTCGACGATCTTGAGCTCGCCGTTGTAACCCTTGGTGAACTCCTTGGTGTTCTTGCACTCGGGGTACTTCTGGCAGGCGATGAACTGGCCGTTCTTGCCCCACTTGATGACCATGGGACCGCCGCACTTCTCGCACACGAACGGGGTCGGGATCTCCTCACGCTTGACGTCACGCATGTGCTCGTCGGCGTGGGCGAGGTCCTTCTTGAAGGGCTCGTAGAAGCGGTGCAGCACCTTGACCCAGTCGTCCGAGCCCTCCTCGACGCGGTCGAGGCCCTCTTCCATGTCGCGCGTGAAGTCGACGTTCAGGATGTCGGGGAACGCCGCCACCAGCAGCTCGTTCACCAGCGTGCCCAGCTCGGTGGGGAAGAAGCGGCCCTCGCGCTTCTCGACGTAGCCGCGGTCCTGCACGGTCGACATGATCGACGCGTACGTGGACGGGCGGCCGATGCCGGCCTCCTCGAGCTCCTTGACCAGCGAGGCCTCGGTGAAGCGCGGCGGCGGCTGGGTGAAGTGCTGCTCGGGACGGACGGCGACGAAGGTGATCGTCTGGCCCTCGGTCATGGGCGGCAGGAGCTTGTCCTGCTCCTCGGCCTTGGCCGCGGTCTCGTCGTCGCTGGCGAGCTCGACGTAGACCTGGGTGAAGCCGGCGAACTTCATGATCTGGCCGGTGGCGCGCAGGGTGGCCGCGCCGGTCACCAGGTCGACCGAGGTCTGGTCGTAGACCGCGGGCATCATCTGGCAGGCGATGAAGCGGTTCCAGATGAGCGTGTACAGCTTGAGCTGATCCTCGGCGTCGCGGACCTTCTCGTCGGTGTCGATGGTCTTGTCGCCGGCCGCCTGCTTGGCGAGCAGCGGTCCGATGAGCAGCTTCTTCACGCTCTCGGGGTCGTACTTGGTCGAGGTGGGCCGGATGGCCTCGTGGGCGCCCTGCGCCTGCTTCGCGACCTTGTAGACGATCGGCTCGGCGGGCAGGAACTCCTTGCCGAAGCGGTCCTTGATGTACTCGCGCGCTTCAGTCACCGCGTCATCGGACAGGCGCACCGAGTCGGTACGCATGTACGTGATGAGACCGGTCGGGCCCTCGCCCTCGAGCTCGACGCCCTCGTACAGGCGCTGCGCCAGCGCCATGGTCTTCTTGGCGGTGTAGCGCAGCTTGCGCGCGGCCTCCTGCTGCAGGCGCGAGGTGATGAAGGGCGCCGCCGGGTTCCTGCGCCGCTCCTTGCGCTCGACCTTCTCGACGACCGCCTTGCCCGAGGCGAGCGCGGCGACGATCTCGTCGGCGTCGGCCTTGACCTTGAGGTCCGCCTTCTCGCCCTTCCACTTGGCCAGGCGAGCGACAAACGGCGGCGGCGCGCCGGCGTCGCAGTCGGCGTCGACGGTCCAGTACTCGACCGGGATGAAGATCGCGATGAGCGCCTCGCGCTCGACCACGATGCGCACGGCGACTGACTGCACGCGGCCGGCCGACAGCCCGCGCTTCACCTTCTTCCACAGGATCGGCGAGATCTGGTAGCCGACCAGGCGGTCGAGGATGCGGCGCGCCTGCTGCGCGTCGTACTTCTTGGCGTCGAGCGCGCTCGGGTGCTTGAGCGCCTCGGTGATGCCCTTCTTGGTGATCTCGTTGAACAGCACGCGCTGGATGTTGGGGTTCACATCCTTGATCTGCTCGGACAGATGCCACGCGATCGCCTCACCCTCGCGATCCGGGTCGGGCGCGAGCAGGACGTTGGTGACGGACTTCGCCGACTTGCGGATCTCGGCGATGACCTTCTCCTTGCTCTTGATCACCACGTAGACCGGCTTGAAGTTGTCCTCGACGTCGACGCCGATCTTGGACTTGGGCAGGTCCATGACGTGGCCCACGGAGGCCTTCACCGCGTAGCCCTTGCCCAGGTACTTCTTGATCGTCTTGGCCTTGGCGGGCGACTCGACGATGACGAGGGTCCTCTCCTTGGAGCTCCTGGCCTTCGTGGGCGGTTCGACGGGCGGCGTGGCGGTCGGCTCGACGACCACGAGGCTCTTCGCTTTGGCGGTCTTCGCCTTCGCCTTCGCGGCCGGCTCGACAATGACGAGGGTCTTCTCTTTGGCCATGATTCCTTCGACTTATCGTTCCGTTGATCGTCGGTCCACGACTCGGGACGAGGGAGGAGCGACCTGCGCTGCGGCCGCGGATCTGAGGTAACGCGCGCCCGGGACGGCGACCGCCAGCCCGGACAGCTCGAGCTCGGACAGCGAACGGGCGGCCAGGCGAACCGACAACCCGGCCGCGGCGGCGATGCTCTCGACGTTGCGCGCCTCGATCGGATCGAGCGCGGCGAGCGTACGCGCCGCGTCGCCATCGGCTTCGGGCGCGGTGACCTCGAGCAGGCGTGGCCGACCGGCCAGCGCCGCAAATATATCGCCCGCATGCTCGCACAGCGCGGCGCCGGCGGCGCACAGCGCGTCGCCACCGGGCGAGCCCGGGCAGGCCAGCACGACCTTGCCCAGGCTGCGCGCAGCCCGCGCCGTGATCGCCGAGCCCGAGATCGGGCCGCACTCGGTGACCACGACCGCATCGGCGAGCGCCGCGATCACGTGGTTACGCGCCGGGAAGTGCCACTTCTGCACCAGGGTGCCGGGCGGCACGATCGAGAACAGGGCCCCGCCCGTGGCGACCACCTCGGCGAACAGCCCCTCGTGGCGCTGCGGGTACGGGGCGTCCAGGCCCGGCGCCACCACGGCCACGGTCGGGCCGCCGGCGCGCAGCGCACCCAGGTGGGCCGCCGCGTCGATGCCGATCGCGCCGCCCGAGATCACCAGCGCGCCGCGCCCGGTCAGCTCGGCAGCCAGGTCGACCGTGCGCGCCATGGCTCCACCAGAGGCTGCCCGGGCGCCCACGATCGCCACCACCGGCCGCTGGGGGATCGGCCAGGTGCCGAGGGCCCAGACGCGCTCCGGAGGCACCGAGAGGGCCTCGAGGCGCGCTGGATAGCCGGACGCACCGCGCTCGAAGCAACGGATGGCGGCCGGCAAGTGCGGGGTCGGGAGGCTCACGAAGCCTATGCGTTTAGCGACCTGGACGGGGCGCGTCAAGGGCGAAGCCGGTGACTCGAGTGATTCTAGCTACTTGCAAAAGCACCCTGGAGGGGCCCTCCTTTATATAGGGTCTCGCGGGTAGCTGGAAGATGGCCAGGGGCCGCGGGAGCGGCAGAAGGCAGCGGAAGGCGCGGCGGAAGGCGCGGCGGAAGCGTCGTCGCTAGGGCGCCTTGCGCATCATGACGTGGTCGCCGATCTCGAGCTCCTGTGCCGTGGCGGTCACGAAGGCGATCGAGCTCTTCTTGCCGACCTCGACCACCATGATCTGACCGATGTCGTCGTCGGGGTACTCCCGGTCGTCCATGCCGGCGTTGCTGATGGGACCGGCCTTGGCGGTGTAGGCGTCGCCACGGCGCAAGACGCGCATCTGGTTGCCTGCCCGCAGGCCGTCGTCCGAGCCGCGGTCGATGAAGATGATCTGGTTCTCGCCGACCAGGTCGTCGGTCGCCAGGATGCCGATGATGACGCCCTCCAGGTCGCGATCGGGCGCGACCGCGTTCATCTGCTTGAACTGGGTCCGCGTGGGCCCGACCCGCATGCCGCGCTCGATGATGTCGGTCGAGTAGGTGAGCATGCCGCGCGCCTTGCGGCCCTTCTTGACCTCGGTGATGCGGACCTCGCCGTGGAGCGTGACGTACGCGCCCACGTTCGCCTTGGTCTCCGGGTGCTGGATCCTTCGCGCGTCCGAGTAGATGGCGTAGCGCTGGCCGATCTGCGGCGGCTTGCCCGCCGGGTACTCGATGAACACCTCGTCGCCGGGGGCGAGCAGCTGCTTCTCCTCGGGCGAGCCCTTGATGGCGCCCGCCCACTTGAGCTCCTCGTCGTCGACGAAGGCGATCTGGCGGAGCGTGGCGGCGCGCGCGCGCGGCGGGCCCGGGCTGGCCATGCGTGTGACCCGATCGTCGGGCCTCACGCCGCCCCCGTCACCAGCGGCCACCGGGCCCTGCCCGCCCGGGTACAGCTGCACGAGATCGCCCGGGTAGATCCAGTGCGGGTTGGTGATGGTCGGGTTGTACGACCAGACCTTGGGCCACTCCCACGGGTTGTTGAAGTAGTACTGGCAGAGGTCCCACAGGGTGTCGCCGCCGCGCACCACATGGACATCGGGGGTGGTGGCCCCGGCGTAGTGCAGGCCCGGGTCGCTCTTGTCGGCGGCGGCGCCCTCGTCGTCGAAGAAGATGCCCTCCCCGGAGCCGGAGCTGGAGTCGGAGGCCGGGGCGCTGCCGCCGGCGTTGTCGCCACCCGGCCCGGGTGCCGGCTTGGGTGCCGGCGCGGGCGGCGTGCTCGTGGGACTGACCATCTCGGGCGCGGACACGCTCTGCGCCTGGGCCGGCGCGGCCAGCGCCGCGGCGAGCGCGAAGCCGAGAGCAGAATGCGAGCGAAGTGACTTCATGTGAGCTCCTGCGCCCTACGGGCGCATCTCCTCGAGGCGCTTGGCGGCGAGCTTCGCCGCTTCGGTCTTGGGATAGATCTCCACGACCTGCGAGAGCACGTCGCGCGCGGCGTCGGCCTCGCCGAGCTTGGCGTAGCAGTAGCCGATCTTGAGCAGCGCGTCGGGGGCCTTGTTGCCCTCGGGGTAGCGCTTCACGACCTTGCGGAACTCGGCCAGCGCGGTCTGGTAGTCGCGCTGATCGTAGTAGGCCTCGCCGAGCCAGTACTGGGCGTTGTCGGCGTAGTCGTGCTCGCCGAAGCGCGCGAGGAACTTCTGGAAGCCGGCGATGGAGACCGCGTGCTCGCGGCGGATGAGCGACTGGTACGACGCCTTGTAGAGGCCGATGGCGTCGTCCGGGGCGGCGTCCGCATCGTCGGGCGCGGCGGGCGCGGACGGAGCGGACGGCGTCTGCGGCAGCTTGGCC
>JBKJOI010000836.1:0-17418 GCA_046595695.1 Haliangiales bacterium
GGTGCGCCGCGGCTTCACGCGCCGCGGCCAGCTCGGTGTCGGCGACCCGCCGGTGCAGCGCGTCGCGCACCAGGTCGTGCACGTGCACCGCGTCGCGGTCGATGTCGAGCAGGAAGCGGCGCGCCAGCCGGGTGATGGTCGCGTCGGCGAGCGCCGCGTCGGCGACGCCGGCGGCGCGGGCCAGCTCGTGCGCGCCCACGCGCCCCGCGGTCAGCGTGGCCAGGAGCAGCAGCCGGCGCTCCTCGCCCTCGAGCGCGCCCAGGACCCGATCGAGCGACGCGGTGTCGTCGGGGCCGCGCGCCTCGCCCGAGAGCTCGCGCTGCACGAAGAACGGGCTGCCGCCGGTGCGTCGGTAGAGCACCTGGGGATCGGGGCAGGCGGCGCCCAGCCGGCGCGACAGGCGCGCGGCCATCTCGGCGGTGGCCGCGGCGTCGAGCGGGGCCAGGCGCGTGATCACCGTCGCCGGGGCGCCGTCGCCGAGCGGCAGCTCGTGCCGGGAGGTCGCGAAGATGCGGCTCTTGCGCACATGCCGGGCCAGGAAGGCGAGCATGCGGCCGGCGTCCTTCGGGTCGAGCTCGTGCACGTCGTCGAGCAGCACGAGCGTGCGGCGCGCCTCGAGCGCGCGCGCGACCGCGCACAGCTCGGCGTCGAGGGCCGCGTCGGGCCCGCCACCCGGCGCCTGCGCGCCCGCCTGCGCACGCGGTCCGCGCCCGCCCAGGCCGTGGCGCAGGCGCGCGATCAGGTGCTCGGCGCGCCCGCGTGGCTCGGCGCGCAGCAGCACCGGCGCGCTCTGCAACCACGGCTCGTGCCGGCGCAGCTCCTCGATCGCCTTGTAGGCGAGCTCGGTCTTGCCGATGCCGCCCACGCCGTAGATCACGAACACGGCCTCGCGATCGGCGAGCTCGTGGACCCGGTGCAGCTCCTCGTGGCGGCCCACGAACGTACCCACCGGCCGCGGGAAGGGCGCCCAGTCGGGCGTCAATCCTGCAGCGGCACGCAAGGCCGGGGCTTCGAACGCGAGCGGACGCTTCTGCACGACCATCCTGACTCCATGGTGGCGGCCGCGCCCGGTCCCCGCCATGTGGACCGCAACGTAGCACTGGAAAGAAACGAACGGGCGTGCTATTTCATCTGAACCACCGTGAGCAAGGGAGACATCACCCGGCAGGCCATCGTCGAGCGCGCCACGGCGCTGGCGTCCGTGGTCGGGCTCGAGGGTCTGTCCATCGGCGGCCTGGCCGAGGAGCTCAAGCTGTCCAAGAGCGGGCTGTTCGCGCACTTCGGCTCCAAGGAGGCGCTGCAGGTCCAGGTGATCGAGGAGGCGGCGCGGCAGTTCGTCCAGGAGGTCGTCGTCAAGGCGCTCACCAGGCCGCGCGGCGAGCCGCGCGTGCGCGCCTTCATCGACTCCTGGCTGCGCTGGGGCGAGCGGCCCGGCGGCTGCTTCTTCGTCGCCGCGGTGAGCGAGCTCGACGACCGGCCGGGCCCGGCGCGCGACGCGCTCGCCAAGACCCAGCGCGACTGGATGGACGCGCTCGCCACCGCCGCGCGCATCGCCGTCGAGGAGGGTCACTTCCGCCGCGACCTCGATCCGCAGCAGTTCGCCCACGAGCTCTACAGCCTGATGCTCGGGCACCACCTGTTCTCGCGATTCTTGCGCGATCCCAAGGCGCTGCAGCGCACGCGGCGGGCGTTCGACGCTCTGCTCGCCGCCGCGCGGTAGCCGGAAGGAGACCCGCCATGAGAAACGTCTCGTCACCGCCTGTCCTTCGCTCTGAAAAAGGCACGAACGTTCGGTTCAAAACCACGCTGGCCGCGGTCCGGGTCGGCATGCGCGTGGCCGACGCGTTGCCGGGCGACCTGGCCGCCGCGTGGTCGGAGCGGCTGTTCACCTCGCCGCGCCGGCACGAGCGGCCCGAGCGCGAGCTGGCCTGGCTCGCCCAGGCGCGCCCGTTCCGCCTGCCGGTCGCCGGCCAGTCGCTGCGCGCGTGGCGCTGGGGCGAGGGCCCGCCGGTGTTGCTGGTGCACGGGTGGGAGGGCCGGGGCGCCCAGCTGGGCGCGCTGGTCGAGCCGCTGGTCGCGCGCGGCCACTCGGTGGTCACCTTCGACGGCCCCGCGCACGGCGACTCGCCCGGTCGCTCGGTCGTGCTCGCCGACTTCGCGCGCACCATCGGCGCGGCCGGCCGCGCGGTCGGGCCGCTGCACGGCCTGGTCGCACACTCCTTCGGCGCCGCGTCCTCGACGGTGGCTCTGTCACAGGGCCTCGAGGTGGAGCGGGTGGTCTACCTGGCGCCGGCGGCGCTGCTGAACGGCGCGACCAGCCGCTTCGCGCGCATGGTCGGCATCTCGCCCGGGGTGCGCCGGCAGCTCGAGGCGCGCCTCGAGCGCAGGAACGGCTTCCGCATCGCCGATGCCAACGGCAGCGTGCTGGCCAGGCGCATGCGCGCCAGGCTGCTGCTCGTTCACGACGAGGCCGACCCCGAGGTGCCGCTCGCCGAGGGTCGGCTCATCTCCGACGCCTGGCCGGGCGCGCAGCTCCTGGTCACGCACGGGCTGGGGCATCAGAAGATCCTGTGGGCGCCCGCGATCGCATCGGCGGTGACGGAGTTCTTGACTGCGGGGTAAGCTGGCCGCGCCATGAGCGCCTCCCGCAAACCCCCCGACGCCGTCGCCCTGCGCGCGTCGCTCGAAGCCCGCTACCACGAGCTGTCCGCGCAGAAGCGCCGCGCCGCCGACTACCTGCTGGCGCACCAGGAGACCGCCTTCTCGCTGTCGGTGCAAGAGCTGGCGCGCGCCGCCGAGGTCTCGGAGGCCACGGTGGTGCGCCTGGCGCGCGACCTCGGCTTCGGCGGTTACCTGGAGCTGCGCGCCGCGCTCACCGCTGCGGCCACGCGCGCGCTACGTCCCGAGGACCGCTTCGCCTTCGAGCGCGCCAGTCGCGAGCCCTCCGACACGGTCATCAAGGTCGCCCGCCAGGAGGTCGAGAACATCAACCGCACCGTCGATCGCCTCGATCCGGTGCAGCTCAAGAAGTTCGTCCAGCGGCTGCGCAAGGCCGAGCACGTGACCACCGTGGGCCTTGGTGTGAGCGCCATCCTGGCGCGCCTGGCCGCCTACTTGTTCTTCCAGATCGGCCTGCGCGCGCAGGTCATGACGCGCGACACGCTCAGCCTGGCCGAGCAGGTCGAGAGCCTGCCGCCGCGCTCCGTGGTGCTCGCGATCGCCTTCCCGTCGTACTCGCGCCAGACCATCGAGGTCGCCGAGCGTGCGCGCGCGCGCGACCTGCCGGTGCTCGCGCTGACCGACAGCGTGCGCTCGCCACTGGTGCGGCTCGCCGAGGCCTCGCTGTTCGCGCGCAGCGAGAACATCCTGTACACGAACTCGCTGTCGGGCGCGGTGGTGGTGCTGAACGCGGTGGTGACCGACCTGGCGCTCGCCGACAAGCCGAGGACGCTGGCCCACGCGGAGAGCGTGAGCCGGGCGCTGGCAGACGAGCTCGTCCGAGGCTGAGCTCGGGTGGAAGGGCCGGCGGGACGACGACGCGCCGGTCGATGAAATTAATGTTTCATATACATTTGATGTAGACGTAAATGTTTCATATGGGCTAGATCCGGTCAGCGGGTGGAAGACCGCCCGCGCCGCCACTTGGCGGTAAAACGCTGGAGGTCGACATGCCGTTCGTTCATCGCCTCGCTCCCTGGCTCCTCGCCGCATCGGTGGCGTGCTCGCAATCGGAGGCCGTGATCGGCCTCAGCGTGGCGGCCGCCGGCTCCACCAACCCCCGGGTCGGCGACGTCGTCTCGCTGGTGGTGCGCGCCATCTACGAGGACGGCAGCTCCATCGACGTCACCGAGAAGGCGAGCTGCGAGCTGACCGGCGCCAGCCCGCCGGGCAGCCTGGTCGGTACGGTCTTCACCGCGACCTTGGCCGGGCCCACCGAGATCGTCTGTCGCTTCGCGGGCGAGACCGGCACGCTCGCGCTCACCGTGGGTGGGGTGCGCCCCACCAGCATCGTGGCGCTGCAGCGCGGCGAAGTCACGCCCGACACCGAGGTCGAGATCGAGGCCGTGGTCTACGCGCTCGATCCCGAGGACGACGCCGACCTGAATCGCTACCTCAACTTCTATGCGCAGGACGCCGGCGGCGGTCCGCACTCGGGCGTCTACTTCCGCGACCTGCGCGCTGCCGGGGCGACCACGCCCGCCGAGGGCGACCGCGTGCGCGTCACCGGGCGCAGCGCCGAGCGCCGCGGACGCACGGTGGTCAACTTCACCGCCGTCGAGGTCATCGGCGCAGCCACGCCCACCGCCGACACGCTGGCGATCGAAGAGCTCGACGACGCCGTGTGGGACGGCTGTCTGATCGCCATCGAGGATGTGATCGTGACCGATCCGGCCTTCGACGACTACACCTGGGAGGTGGCCGCGGCGGCCCCGACCGCGGGCGCACGCGTGCTCATCGATACGCTGTACTACGACCCCGCGCCTTCGATCGACGCGCGCTTCGCCCGCATCGTCGGGCCACTGTGGGTGTACGAGGCCGCCGACGGCGTGGGTACGCAGCACTCGATCGCGCCGCGCCGCGCTGGCGACGTGCAGCCTTGAGCCCTGCCGAGACCGCGCGCGCGGTGCTCGCGGTCGCGCGCGCGCAGGACCCCTGGGCGCTGCCCCTCCTCGCGGACCTGGTCACCACCAACTCGCACGCCGACAACGCCGCCGGGCTGGCCGAGTGTCGCGCGCGGCTGCGGCCGCTGCTCGCCGACCTGGGTTTCCCCGCCGCGGATGTGCTCGGCACCAGCGATCAGCCGGGGCCCGGTGGCGCGCCGCTCGAGCGCGCGCACCTCTACGCCCGCCGCGAGAGCGAGCGTCGCGAGCTACCGACCGTGCTGCTCCTCGGCCATCTGGACACGGTGTTCCCACCCGATCACGCGTTCCAGGCGCTCCGGCGAGACCGCGAGGTCTGGAACGGCCCGGGCGTCTCCGACATGAAGGGCGGCGTGGTCACCGCGCTGGTCACGCTCGCCACGCTGCGCGAGCGCGGCGAGCTCGCGCGCGCCAACTGGCGCATCCTGTTCGTCTGCGACGAAGAACAGGGCTCGCCCACCGGCGCGTCGGTGCTCGCGGGCGCGGCCGCCGGGGTCGATGTAGCGCTCTGCTTCGAGGCCGCGCGCGAGTGCGGCGGCGTGGTGGTGGCGCGCAAGGGCTATGGCCACGCGACCGTGCACGTCCGCGGTCAGAGCGGGCACGCGGGCATCTTCCACGACCGCGGCGTGAACGCGCTCACGGCGCTGGCGCGCTTCGTTGTCGACGCCGAGGCGCTCGAGGCGGGGCGACCCGGCCTCACCGTGTCGCCGGGCGGCGCGGTGCGGGTCGCGCCGACGGCGCTGTCGTGCATCCCCGACGAAGCGAGCTGCGAGCTGGAGTGGCGCTTCGTCGAGCCCGAGGACGGCCCCGCGGTCGCGCGCGCGCTGGTCGAGCTGGGCGCGCGGATCTCCGCCGACTCGGGCGCGCGGATCACGGTCGATGGCAGGGTCGAGACCCCGCCGATGGCGCAGACGCCGCGCTCGGCGACGCTGCTCGCGCACTACGTGGCGGCCGCTGACGCGCTCGGGATGCAGGTGCGCGGCGTGGCGACCGCTGGCGTGGGTGACATCAACCTGGTGGCGCGCGCGGGCGCGGTCTGTCTGGACGGCGTCGGGCCGGAAGGCGGCGGCTTCCACACCGAGGCCGAGTACCTCGACGTCTCGTCCATCGCGCGGCGCGCGGCCATGAATGTGGTCGCGCTCGGGCGGTACCTGGATTGACGCGCCGGAGTGGCATGGTGGTGGCGGCGGTGGTCACCGCGGTGGTGAGCCTGGCGCCACGGATCCGGGCGCACGCCCAGGACTGCGGCGGCGGCGACGGCCTGGTGAGCTTCTCGCGGCTCTGGACCGCGGCGCCGTCACCTGTGGGCGCGGGCTGGGCCGGCGCCGAGCGGCGCGGCTGGAACGACGATAAAACGGTACGCCCGGGCCGCGGCGTCGACGAGGGCGACTTCGGCGCCTCCCCCTGGCTCTTCCCCGAGGGTGAAGACGGCGGCCTGAACGTGCGGCTCGCCGAGGAGCTGGGCCTGAACGTGCGGCTCGCCGAGGAGCTGGGCCTGGGTCCCATGCTCGGCACGAACGTCGACGCCGAGGCGCTGCTCAGCCGCTTTCCGATCACGCGACCCCGCGATCTCATCGGCGGCGAGCGGCGCTACGTGCAGCGCGCGCGCGCCGAGGCCTGGGGCGCACTGGTGCCGCGCTGTCTCTACTTCTGGGTCGAGGCCGCCGACGAGCGTGACGCTGCCACCGCCCTGGGAGCGGGCCGCGAGGAGCGCGCCACGGCGCCGCGCGTGGCGCTCCAGCTGTCCTTTCAGCCCTCGCCCTCGGCCCGCCTCACGCTGGGCGGGCGCTTCGATGCGCTGATGGTCGACGACGCCGGGCTGTCGTCGCTCGATCTGCCCTCGGCCGGCCGCGACCGGCGGGCCGACGAGGCCACCGTGGTGGCGTCGTGGCGACAGCAGTGGACGGCGCGCAGCGAGACCACCGTGATCTGGGATCTCACCCTAGGGCGTGACGACTGGCAGGCCGCGAATGGCCTGGGCGCGCCGGGCCACCTGAACCTCGACAATGATCTGGGCTGGGGCAACACGCCGTTCTCGCGGCGGGCGCGCGAGCGGCGCCAGCGGCTGGACCTGCGCTGGTCGGGGTTCGCAGATGGCCTGCTGGCCGATGCTGACGCGCACACCGTGACCGCGGGCCTGCAGCTCGAGCTCGCCGACCGCGACGACGACGAGACCCGCAACGGCGGCTTCACCTTCTCCGACGCGCTGCCTCGGGACGAAGGCGGGATGCCGGTGGACGTCTTCGCCGAGGACGACCGCCAGACCTGGTTGCTCTTCTCGAGCGACCGCGGCGACGAGCTGCACGCCAAGACGCGGCGCACCGGGCTCGCACTCTACCTCGAGGATCGCTTCCAGCTGGGCAGCTCGCTCACGATCGTGCCGGGCGCTCGCGCCGAGTGGTTCGGCGGCGGCTTCCGCGAGGTCGGCGGCGCCGGGGTCTGGCGCTCGTTCGCCTTCCAGCCGCGCCTCGCGGTCGACTGGGAGCCGGGTGAGCACAAGCGCACCAGCCTGTACCTGCGCGGCGGCCGGCACGCGCAGCGGCTGTCACCGTCGATGTTCGTGCGTGAGCGCTCGGGCGCCGCGTTCTCGCCGCTCGAGTACTGGGACTGGAGTGGCGACCCGCTCGCGGCCGCCGAGCCGGCTATCGACGATCCACGGTGGACGCGCGCGCGCGCATTCGAGCCGTTCCTCGGCGAGGTCGCCGCCGACGTCGCGCACCCGGTGGTGGACCGCGTGGTCGTCGGTGTGATCCACCGCTTCCCCGCCGAGGTGGTCACCCTGGGGCTGCGCTGGGAGCTACGCCGCTACGCCGACATGGTGGGCATCGTCGACCGCGGCTTCGCCGAGGGGCTTTACCAGCCGCGCACGGTCTCGCTCTCCGACGCGCCGGCGGATCGCTTCGACTACTTCGAGCGCGGCGCGGGCACGCCGTCGTACGTGATCGGCAATCCCGCGGGCGCCAGGCGCACCTACCAGCAGCTGCGCCTGACCGCCGCCGGCGAGCTGTTCCGCTGGCTCTACTTGCGCGGCTCACTGGCCTGGAGCATCGATCGCGGCAACCTCGACAGCTTCGGCGGGCTGTCGGAGGAGTGGCGCGATCCCAGCGGCACCGTGCGCGCGTACGGCAACCTTCCCGGCGTCGATCGCTACGCCGCGCATGCCGAGGCGGCGGTCGACCTGCCGCTCGGCGTGCGCGCCTGGATCGACTACTCGTTCTTCTCCGGGCGGCCGTACTCGCGCCAGCTGCGCGTGCAGCCCGCCAACGCGCCGCGCGTCTACGTCTTCGACCCGGCCGGGCGGGGCGGCTACACGCTGCCGGCGCGCCACCTGATCGATGCCCGCCTGCAGCGCGATCTACCGCTGCCGGGACCGGGGTTCTGGCAGGCGTACCTGCAGGTGAACAACCTCCTCAATGCCGATACGGTGACCGGCTTCCGCGAGACCACGAGCTCCTTTCGTGGGGTCCGCCGGCTCGAGTCACCCTTCGAGGTCCTCATGGGCGTGAGATATGAGTACTAAGCTGTGGCTGCTGGCGTTGGTCGTGGTCGGGGCGTGCAGCCCGTCGCCGCTCGGCGCGCCGGTGCCGGCGCTGCCGCGCGCGCCGGGCGGCAGCCTCGTCCTGGTCGGCGGCGGCGCCAAGCCCGACGACGCCGTGCGTACCTTCGTCGCCCTCGCCGGCGGCGAAGGCGCGCGCATCGTGGTGCTGCCGCTCGCCACTTCGGAGAGCCGCGCCGCCGGCGGCGAGTACATCGAGCTCTTCCGGCGCCACGGCGTGCGCGACATCGAGGTGGTCCAGATCGACGATCGACGCGATGCGCTGCGGGGCGCGCACGTCGCCGCGGTGCGCCAGGCCACCGGCGTCTGGTTCTCCGGCGGCGATCAGCGGCGCATCGCCGCGCGGATCGTGGATACGCCGCTGGCCGACGCGCTGCTCGCCATGAAGCAGGACGGCGGCGTCGTCGGCGGCACCAGCGCGGGCACCGCCTGCCAGTCCGGCGTCATGCTGACCGGCGACGGCGACGCGACCGTGATCGCGCGCGGCCAGATCGGCGTCGCGCGCGGCCTGGACCTCATGCCGGGCGTGATCCTCGACACCCACTTCGTCGCGCGTCGCCGTCACCACCGGCTGATCTCGGCGGTCCTCGACCATCCGGACCGGCTGGGCATCGGCATCGACGAGGATACGGCGATCTGGGTGAAGCCCGACGGCACCTTCGAGGTCTTCGGCGACGGCACGGTGCTGGTGTACGACGCGACCGGGCACCGCCCGGGTGCGACCGGTCGCATCCCGGGGACGGAAAATGATGTGCGCATGCAGGTGCTGTCGCGCGGTCAGGGTTACGACCTGCGCGCGCGCCACGAGGTCACTCCTTGACGCCGCCCGTGACGCCCGCCGAGGCGCCCCGAGAGGTCACCGGGCGCGCGATCGCGGTCGGCGTGCTCTTCGGCGCCATCTTCGGCGCGGCCAACGCCTACCTGGGGCTGCGCGTCGGCATGACCGTCGCGACGTCGATCCCCGTGGCGGTCATGAGCCTGGCGGTCCTGCGCTCCTTCGGCGCGCGCGCGTCGATTCTCGAGATCAACATGGCGCAGACCATCGGCTCGGCGTCGACGGCGCTGGCGACCGGCGCGATCTTCACCGTGCCCGCGCTCTATCTGTGGGGCCGCGCACCCGGCTACTTCCAGATCGTCGCGCTGACGCTCTTGGGCGGCATCCTGGGCGTGTCGGCGATGATCCCGCTGCGCAAGCTGCTCATCGTGCGCCAGGCGGCCGAGCTGCCTTATCCCGAGGGTCGAGCGTGCGCCGAGGTGCTGCACGCGACGGCTGGCGAGGCGCAAACCGGGACCAAGAACCGTGCGGGGCGCTGGATCTTCCTGGGCCTGGGCCTGGGCGCCGCCGCCAAGCTCGCCATCGATCTCCTCGGCGTCACTCCCTCGGAGATCACGATGGCGCTGCCCCGGCTGCCGAACGGCCTCCTCGCGCTCGAGATCGCGCCGGCGCTGCTCGCGGTCGGCTACATCCTCGGTCCGCGCCAGGCGTCGGTCGTGGTCTCGGGCAGCGTGGTCTCGGCGCTGCTGCTCATCCCGGTGATCACCGCCATCCTGGCCAAGGGCGGCGCGCTGCCCGCGCTCGACGCCAGCGGCGTGTGGAAGCAGTACGTGCGCTACATCGGCGCCGGCGCGGTCGCGTGCGCCGGCATCGTCACGGTGATGCGTGGGCTTCCGGGGATGGCCCGCTCGCTGGCCTCGGTGGTGGGCGGGTTGCGCGGCCGGCGCGTGGCGCGCGTGATCGTCGATGCAGGCAGCGTGCCGCGCGTGGATCGCGACGTCCCGGGCTGGGTCGTGGTCGCGGGCGTGAGCCTGGTCGTGCTCGCGGTGGCGTTCGTCCCCGGGCTGCTCGGGGCCGAGGTGAGCCTGGCCCAGCGCCTGGTGTGCGCCGGCGGTGTGGGCGTCTTCGGCCTGCTGTTCGTCGCGGTCGCGTCGCGTATCGTCGGCCTGGTCGGTGTGTCGTCGCAGCCAACCTCGGGGATCTGCCTGGTGACGCTGCTCGGCCTCGGCATCGCGTTCGCCGCCGCGGGCTGGACCTCGGCCGCGGCGAAGGCGGCCATCCTGTGTGCGGGCGCGATCGTCGCGGTCGCGGCGTCCAAGGCGGGCGACATCTCGCAGGACCTGAAGACCGGCCAGCTCGTCGGCGCGACGCCTTCGCACCAGCAACTCGGCCAGTACCTGGGCGCGTTCACCTCGTGCTGGGCGGTCGCGGCGACGCTGCTCTTCCTCGGCGCGACCAGCACGTTTGGCTCGAAGGAGCTGCCCGCGCCGCAGGCAACCTTGATGAAGACGGTGATCGAGGGCGGCCTGGACGGCACGCTGCCCTGGGATCTCATCCTGGGCGGCGCCGGGCTCGCGCTCGCCGCCATGCTCGCGGGCGTCGAGGGGCTGGCCTTCGCGATCGGTGTCTACCTGCCGCTCGGCGCCATGACGCCGATCTTCGTCGGCGGCCTGGCGCGTCGCTACGTCGAGTGGGCGGCTCAGCGGCCAGGCCGTGGCCTGCCGCCAGGAGCTGCGGTCGCGGTGGCAGGAGGCGGGGACGGAGGCGACGTCGCTCGAGGCCGCGAAGCGGGCACGGCGGGCATCCTCGCGGCCTCGGGTCTCGTGGCCGGAGAGGGCCTCGCCGGAGTGGCCGTGGCCGCGGCCGTGGGTGGCTTCGGCGTCGCGCGGCCGTCGTCCGCGCTCGTCGGTGGCGCGGCAGGAACCGCGCTCGCGTGCGCGCTCGTGATCGCGATCCTGATTTTCCTCGTGCGCGCCGGGCTGCAGCCGAACGACGCTTCGCGCGCGCCTAAATGATGCAGCGAGACGTGCTGTAGGTACAGGTGCTCGTACGTCTGCGGACGTCCACACCACGTCGCGAGCGTCGCCGCTGGTGCGCGAGATTCGCGCGACGAGGCGCTGGATTCGAGATGGGCATTCGCGATAAAGTAGGGGCGCAAATGATCTCGACCTGCCACGCGTGTGGAGTACCAGTGGACTCGCTACGCTCCGCCGCGCGCATCGTGGCGTCGCGGGTCGTGGCCTTCTGCAGCGACTGCGCGGGCAAGCCCGCCGACGTGCTGCCGCTCATGCCGAAGGCGCCGATCGTACCCGGCGCCTTCGTGCTCGCGCGGGGCAAGCCGAGCGGGCCGCCCGTGCCCGGACGCCGGCATTCCCCGGCGCTGGTGGCGGTCATGGTGGTCGCGTCCAGCGCGCTCGCCTGGTGTGTCGCCGATCCCGGCGAGGCGCGCTTGCCGCTCCTGCCGCGCTTCGAGTCGCACGCCAACGCAGCCAGCCGGCCACGCGAGCAACCGGCGGCCAGGGCGTCGCTGCTCCCGCCCTCGGGTCTGCGCCAGCTCGCCGGGCCCACCGAGATGCTGGTCGTGCATCCGCTGCCCGGCCTCGTGCGTGAGCTGCCCAGCCGCGGCAGCCGTCGCTTCGGCGCCGAGCGCGATGGTCACGGCCGCGAGCTCGGCTGCGGCGAGGGCCACTGCGGCGTCGACATCGGCGAGGAGATTGGCACGCCCATCCTGTCGATCGCCGACGGCGTGGTCACCAAGGTCGTGCGCTTCGACAACCCGCGCGGCGGCCTGTACGTGCGCGTCGATCACGAGGACGGCACCACCAGCCTGTACTTCCACCTGAAGGACATCCGCGAGGATCTCAGGCCGGGCATGGGCGTGCAGGCGGGCGAGGCCATCGCGACCTTGGGCAAGAGCGGCATCCTGCACTCGCCGCCGCACCTGCACTTCGCCTACGCCCAGCGCGACGGCGACCGCCTGCGCTACATCGATCCCGAGCCGCTCCTGCGCGACGCCGTGCTGCTGGCCGTGCCCGCGAACGTCCCCCCCGACACTGCGCTCGCCTTTCGCTAGCGCGCCCCCGTCACCTCACCCGGGCGCGGGTGCGTAGATGAACGCGATGCGCGCCGGGTTGGCGAGGCCCTCGGCGCGCATGTACAGCTCGGCGTCGGCGACCATGCGCGCGCCCGCCTCGCCGCCGAGGATGCGCCCGTGGGTGTGGCGCAGCGCGGCCAGGTTCAGCACCAGCTGCGCGCGCTCGGTGACGACCTCGGCCTCGGCGAACAGCCGCAGCGCGAGGGCGGTGTCGCCGCGCACGACCGCGCAGCCGGCGCGGATGGTCCAGCCGCCGCTCGCGGCGTGGTCGGCGCGCTCGCGGCAGAGCCGCCGCCCTAGCCGCTCGGCCTCGGCGAGCAGCGCCTTGTCGCCGCTGCGTGCGGCCTCGGCGAGCATGACCCGGCCGCGCGTGACCACCAGCAGCGAGCGCATGACCTCGACGCGCAGGAGGAGGGCGCGCTCGACCGCGGGCCAGGCGGCGCGCACGCGCGCCAGCGCCCGCGCCGGCTCGCCGGCGTAGAGGTCGACCTGCAGCTGCGAGCTGAGCGCGTTCGCGTGCTGCAGGTGGAACCCGTTGATCGACCAGCGCGCCAGCGCGGCCTCGATCGCGCGGTAGGCCGCGTCGGGATCGTCGCGCGTGAGCGGTAGGTAGAAGCCGAGCGCCGCCTGCAGCGTGGTCGCGGTGTACAGATCGCCGCGCGAGCTGGCCTCCTCGAAGAGCACGGGCAGCTTCTCGGTCACCTCGCGCACGCGCCCGAGCAGCGCGGTCGCGAACAGCGAGTAGATGTGGCAGGTGGCCAGCTCCCAGCGGTGGCCGATGCACTGATTGCGGAAGATCTCCTCGGCGCGCCCCAGCGCGTCGATGGCGTCCCGGAAGCGGCCCTCGTTGAGCGCGACCACGCCCCGACAGCCGGCGGAGAGGCCGAGCGAGCTGGGGTCACCCAGGCGCGCCGCCATCTCGTCGACGCGCGCGCGCAGCACGTTGGCGCGCCCGGCCGCCTTGACGCCGCGCAGCGACAGGAACACCGCCTCGGCGGCGAGCGCGCGCGCGACCCGGCGCGGCTCGCCGGCGGCGAGCGCCAGCTTGAGGTGGCGCACGTGGAACTCGGCGGCGCGGATCGGATCGGCGGTGCCCAGGCCCTCGGCGACCGAGAAGGCCACGTCGACCTTCATGAGCTGCGTGGCCGGCAGCTCGGCCTCGTGGCGCTCGTGGAAGCTCAGGCCGCGCAGCGCCAGCCCGGCGCGGCCCCACAGCAGGCGGGTCACCGCGCGGCCGGGCGTGGGCGCCATGGTCATGCCGATCTGCCCGAGGATCTCGCGGAGCTGCGTCAGGCCGCGATCGATGTGCCCGGCGTAGAGCAGCTGGCCGGCGGCGCGGCCGCGCAGATCGAGCGCCTCGGCGGGCGAAGCGCCGCCGACCGCTGCGAGCAGCGCGTCGGCCGCCTCGGCGCCGCGGCCGGCGTTGGCGAGCGCGCCGCCCAGCGCCGTCTGCACGAGGCGGCCGCGCGACGCGTCGAGCTCGAGCGCGAGCCGGTAGAGCTGCGCGGCGCGCTCGAAGGCCAGCGCCTGCTCGGCGCGCCGGGCCGCCTGGAGCGCGAACTCGGCGGCGCGCCGCGGCTCGCCGGCGCCGGCGAGGTGTTGCGCGAGCGCCTCGAGATCGGGGGTCAGCGAGGCCTCGTAGACCACCGCGAGCCGGCGGTGGCGCTCGCGCAGCTCGGCCGGACCGAGCATGGCGGCGGCGGCCTGGCGCACGCGGTCGTGATAGGTCTCGAGCATGCGCGTGCCCGCGACCAGGCGCGTGCGCACCAGGCCCGCGGCCTTCAGCACCTGCACCATCGCCGGGTCGTCGACCTCGGCGGCGCGCGTGGCCAGCTCCTCGGCGAGCGGCCGCCCGGTGACCGCGATGGTCGAGAGCAGCCGCGCGGCCGGCTCGGACAGGCGCGCCAGCCGCGCGCGCAAGAGCTCGGTCAGGTCGGGCGCGTCGCTCTCGGCGGGGCGATCCTCGCGCGCCGCGCGCGCCAGCTCCTCGACGAAGTAGGGGATGCCCTGCGACTCGCGCACCAGGCGCGCCAGCTCCTCGTCGCCCAGGCGGGTCTCCTGCAGGTGCAGGCGCGCCAGGCGGCGCGCGTCGTCCGGCGCGAGCGGGCCGACCTCGATCTCGCGCACGTCGACGCCGGCCGCGGCCTGGCCGGCGAGCTCGCGCAGGAACTCGCTGTCGGCGGCGTCCTCGGCGCGGTGGCCGAGCACGACGAGCGCCGCGGGCGCGTCGGGCGGCCGCAGGAGCGACGCCAGGAGCTGCGCGCTGTCGGCGTCGCCCCACTGCACGTCGTCGATCGCGAGCACCAGCGGCCGCTGGTCGGCGAGGCGCGCCATCACCTCGCGCATGGCCGCAAAGGCGCGCCGGCGCAGCTCCTGCGGATCCGGGGCGACCACCGCGCGCCGCCGCGCCGAGGTGAAGGCCTCGAGCTGGCGCAGCACCGGGAACAGGCGCGCCACCGCCACCGAGTCGCGCGGCGCCAGGCCCTCGAGCTCCATCGCCTGCAGGGTCATCAGGTGGCGGGCGAGCGCGTCGACCAGGCTGTCGAGCGCCTTGAAGGGCATCGACTCGCGCTCGTAGCAGCGGCCCTGCAGCACCAGCGCGCCCTCGCCGGCGGCCTGCTCCAGGAAGCCGCGCAGGAGGCGGGTCTTGCCCATGCCCGACGGGCCGTGCACGTGCGCCAGCGCCGGCGCGCCGTTGCGCGTGGCCAGGAGCGCGGTGCGCAGCGCGGCCAGCTGGGCCTCGCGCCCGAACAGCGACTCGCTCGCCGTCGGGGTCGCCGCCAGGCTGACGTGGCTGCGCGTCGGCGCGTCGGCGCCGAGTGCGCTCAAGAGCGCCGCCGCCGTGGGCCGCCGGGCCGGATCGCGGGCCAGGAGCCGCATGGTCAGGTCGTCTAGATCGAGCGGCACGTCGGCGTTCACGGTCACCGGCCGGGGCGGGTCGTACTGCAGCTTCGCCATGATCATGTCGTCGCGGTTGCCCACGAACGGCGGCCGGCCGGTGAGCGCGTGGTAGAGCATCGCGCCGACGCTGTACCAGTCGCTGGCCGCGGTGAGCGGCGTGCACGCGGCCTGCTCGGGCGACATGAAGGCGACCGTGCCCTCGAGCAGGCGCTCCTCGCCGCTGCGGCCCTCGTCGGCGAGCGCGCTCGCGAGCCCGAAGTCGAGCACGACCACGCGCCCCGACTGGGTCACCATCACGTTCGAGGGCTTGAGATCGCGGTGCAGCATGCCAGCGTCGTGGATCGCGGCGACGCCCTCGGCGAGCTGGCGCAGCGCCAGGCGCAGGCGGCCCAGGTCGAGCTGGCTAGGCGCGGCCGGGGGCACCAGCGCGCCCGGCACCGTGGACGGGTCCTCGACCTCACCCCAGCGCTGGTCGTCGGGCTGCGGGCCGAGCTGCCGGGTACGTACGCTGAAGTGCAGGCTCTCGCTCGGCTCGAGCGGCGCGCCCTCCAAGGACGGGCGCACGAAGTGCGAGAAGTGCGCGCCCTGCACCAGCTCCATGGTGAAGAAGATCTCGTTCTCGTCGGCGAACAGCTCGTAGAGCGAGACCAGGTTGGGGTGGACCACGTCGGCGAGCGAGCGGAACTCGCGCTTGAAGCGCGCGACCCGCGCCGGGCTGACCTGCTGCAGCGTCTTGAGCGCGACCGCCGCGCCGCGCTCGCGATCCACGGCCTCGTAGACGACGCCCATGCCGCCCGTGCCGAGCTTCCGGTGGATCACGAAGCGGCCGTTGCCGATGCGCACGCGCCCGCATTATCGCACGGCGGGCGTTCGGCCCGGGCCACGGTTCAGGCGGCGGCGAGATCGTCCCAGACCTGGTGGGTGAGCTGCGCCAGCGACGGCAACACGCGATCGGCGAGACCGAACCTGGGATCGTCGGCGTCACCGTCGGGGACGACCACGCAGCGCATGCGCGCGGCCTTGGCGGCGACCAGGCCGTTCACCGAGTCCTCGATCGCCAGGCAGGCGGGCGCAGGCACCGCGAGGCGCGCCGCGCAGGTGAGGTAGACTGCCGGGTGCGGCTTGCCGTAGGCCTCGCCCTCCGCCGAGCACAGCACGTCGAAGGCGCCCTCCAGGCCCAGGCGCGCGACCGCCGCACGGATCAGCGGCAGCGGCGACGACGACGCCAGCCCGATCGGTACGCCGCGCTCGCGCACGACCGCGAGCGCCTCGGCGACGCCCGGCTTGGCCACGCCGGCGCCGGCCACGCGCGCCGAGACCCCGGCGACGATGCGCGCGGTGACCTCGGCGACACCGGGCCCCGTCCAGGGCGCGCGGGCGTGCCAGTAGGCGACCACCTCGTCGATGCGCAGCCCGGTGGTGCGCTGGCACATGGCGTCGGTGAGCTCGACGCCGACCGTGGCGAAGACCTCGATCTCGGCGTCGCGCCAGTGCGGCTCGGAGTCGATGAGCAGCCCGTCCAGATCGAAGATCGCCGCGCGTAGCACGCCCGCAAGCTACCCCGGATCGGCCACGGACGTGGCGCGGGCTGCGGCGCGCGCGTGGCGGCTACGCGGGCGGCGCCGGCGTGTACTTGCGCTGCACCTGGGCGGGCACGAAGTCGTAGTGCGACGGCTCCATCACGAAGGTGCCCTGGCCTCCGGTCAGGCCACGGAGTTGGCCATTATACTGCGCGATCTCGGCGAGCGGCACCTGCGCGCGCACCACCGTCATGCCTGGCGCGGCCGCGGTGTCGACGCCCAGCACGCGGCCGCGCCGCGGCTTGAGGTCCGCGGTGACGTCGCCGATCACGCGCTCGGGCGCGGTGATCTCGAGCGCGACGATGGGCTCGAGCAGCGCCGGCCGCGCCTTGCCGAAGGCGTCGCGGAAGGCGAAGCGCGCCGCGGTGCGGAAGGCGATCTCCTTGCTGTCGACCGCGTGCGCCTTGCCATCGTAGACGACCACGCGTACGTCGTGGACCGGGTAGCCGGCCAGCGGACCGGCCGCGAGCTCGTCCAGGATGCCCTTCTCGACCGCGGGGATGAAGTGCGTCGGGATGGCGCCGCCGAAGACCTCGCTGGCGAACTCGAAGCCGGCGCCGCGCGGCAGCGGCTCCACGCGCAGGAAGACCTCGGCGAACTGGCCGGCGCCGCCGGTCTGCTTCTTGTGGCGGAAGTGCCCTTCGGCCGGGGCCGTGATGGTCTCGCGGTAGGCAATGCGCGGCGGCCGGGTGTTGACCTCGCACTTGTGCACCTCGGTCAACCGCTCCAGCACCGTGCGCAGGTGCAGCTCGCCCAGGCCGTAGACCACGCTCTCGTTGGTGGCCGGCACGTGCTCCACCCGCAGGCAGGGGTCCTCGCTGACCAGCTTGTGCAGGATCTCGTGCAGCCGCTGCTCGTCGCCCCGGCGTTTG
>JBKJOI010000855.1:0-16723 GCA_046595695.1 Haliangiales bacterium
CGGCGCGATCGCCTCGCGCGGACCGGTGCCCGACCGGCGCGGCGGCCCGCCTCCGACGATCTGCGGCGGCGCCCCGACGCGCCCGATGCCGCCCGCGCGGCCGGCGAGCACCGGTCCGGGGACCGGGCCGCAGGGCGGCGCCCCGGGTCGGCCGGGCCAGGGCTCGTCCAACGTGATCGTCGCGCGGCCTGCCGTGATCGTCGGGGCGCCGCCGCAGATCGTCGGAGGCGGGCCGCCGCGCCGGTCGGGCACCGGTCCGCGCGAGGCGATCGCGCCGGCGCCCGCGGACAGCATCTTCGGCAAGGACCTCATCTCGGAGAAGAGCCTCGACGAGGTGATCATGGCGTACCTGTCGGAGGATGCGAACGAGGAGTAGCGCGGCGCGCATGGCGTTCGCGCTCGCCTGTGCGGCCGCGGCCGCGATCGCGGCGGGTGCGCCGGTCGCCGCGCACGAGGCCCGCTCGCCGCTCGCGCTCGCCGTCGAGCTCGAGCGCAAGAGCGTCACCGTCTTCGCGCGCTACACGATCGAGCGCGGCGACGACGCGCGTGCCCTGCGCGAGCAGTTCGATCGCGACGCCGACGGACGCTTCGACGACGGCGAGCGCGCCGGGCTGCGCGCCTGGCTGGTCGAGCGGGCGCGCGCGGGCGTCCAGGTCCGCGTCGGCGACCAGCCGCTCGTGTTCGACGTCGCCTCGGTGGCCGAGGAGCTCGACGGCAGCGGCGCGGCGCGGCTCGCGGTGGCCGTGCGCCTCGACGCCAAGGTCACGTGGCCGGCGCGCACGGCGCGGCTCGTCGTCGCGTGCGAGCTCCCCGAGGTGCGTGCGGTCACGCCCGTCGCGGTGCGCGTGGGCGCGCGGTCGAAGCTGGCGCTGCCGAAGGGGTTCGTCGGCGGCGTCGCGTCGAAGGGCGCGCCGCTAGAGGTCGCCGTGGGAACCGAGGGACGGGCTAGCGCGCGGCGTCGCTGAGCCGCGCGCTGCTCTCGGCGCGTTCGCCCGCGCCCGCGCCCGCGCCCGCGCCAACCGGAGCCGCCTGCGCCTCGGCGTTCGCCGCGCTCGCCGGCTGCGCGTTCGCCGCGCTCGCCACCGGGACGTCGAACGGCTCGGCGACGCCATCGACGCTCACGGTGAGCGTGGCCAGGCCGGGGGCCGCGCCGGTCACGGTCACGCACGTGCCCGAGCCGCTGGCGACGGTGAGGCCCGACGTGCTGGTGTAGCCGAACGTGGCGCCGACCACCGGCCGCCCGCCGTTCTCGGCGCGGAAGCAGAAGCGCTTTTGCTGGCCGACGACCGCGCCGCTGGCGGGCTCGGCGCGCTCGCTGTTCGCGAGGCCCGGCACCCAGACGACCGCGTCGACGGCGTCGACGAAGGTCGCGCTCAGATCGCCGATCTCGCCGCTGCCGAGCGTGAACGTGAAGACGTATGTGCCAGGGGCCACGGGGTCGTGCTCGAAGCGATCCCACTGCGCGGTGTCGCGCACGAAGCCGGTGCCGAGCGCGAGCGTGAGCGTCTCGTCGACGAGCCGGACGTCGCTGGCGTCGTAGAGCGCGACGACCAGCTCGCTGGTGCCGCTTGCGTGGTAGACGACCGCCGGGCTGGCGGCGTCGTACAGCTCCTGGTCGCCGAGCAGATCGATCTTCTGCGGCACGATCGCGATGGTGTCGACCACGGCGGTCTGCAGCGCGATGCGGTCGTAGAGCTCGCCGCTTTCCGGGTCGACGAGGCGCAGGAAGTCGGTGCCGCCGGCGACGCCCGCGACGCTCACCTGGTTGCCGGCCACGGCGACCACCTGGAACGACGGTCCTGCGGCGACCGCGTCGAAGCCGATGAACTCGTCGCTCGCGTCGGCATCGCTGAAGATGTCGAGCGTCTGGGTGCCGGCCACGGCGGTGCGGTGTGGCTCGACGATCGAGTCGAAGATCTCGTCGCCGAGCACCGAGCCGCCGAAGTAGAGGCCGGTCGGCGTGTCGGGCGAGCAGACCTCGCCGGCCGGGCACTCGCCATCGGTGCGGTCGCCGCCCGCGGGTGAGTTGCTGGCGAACGACAGAAATACGCCGCCGCCGAGAACGGCGAGGCGTCCGAACCGGCGGACCTGTGCAGCTCGTACCATGGGGTTCCTCCAGGCAAACGAAGAGTTACGCGTCCTTATGCCTGCAAGCATGGTGCCGATCCTGTGCTTTCGGCAACTTCCGCGCGCAGCCCGGCCGGCGAGCGCGACAGACGCGCCCCGGTCGGCGTGGCAAGAAGTGGCCAGAAGTGGCATAGGCCGGCCCGGGCCGGCCCGGGTTGTCCGCGCCCGCGCGCTACTCGGTGATCCGCCACTCCGCGCCGCGCGGCGTGTCCATGACCTCGACGCCGCGCTCGCGCAGCTCGACCCGGATGGCGTCGGCGCGCGCGAAGTCCTTGGCCTTGCGGGCCTCGTCGCGGGCGCGCAGCTGGTCGTCCACGAACGAGGCGTCGAGCTTGCGCGCCGCGCACAGCCGGTCGCGGCGCGCGCGCAGGAACTGCCCGGGCGGCTGGTTGAACAGCCCGAGCACGCCGGCGCCGAACGCGAGCACCTCGTGGCGGATCCGCGCCAGCGTGCGCCGGCGCACGTCCTTGGGCGCGCTCTTCGGCTCGTCGAGCAGCTTGTTGGCGAGCTTCACCGCCTCGCCCATCTCGGCCAGCGCCAGCGCCGAGTTGAAGTCGTCGTCCATGGCGGCGGCGAGCTTGCCGCGCAGCGCGTCGGCCTCGGGCAGCACGGCGCCGGCCTCGACGTCCTTCTTGTCGCCGAGGAAGTCGTCGAGCCGCGACAGCGTCGTGTAGAAGTAGTCGAGGCGCTTCTCCGCATCGTCCACGCCGGGGAAGGTCACCTGACCGTCGCGATCGGCCATGTCGAAGTTGAGCGGCGAGCGGTAGTGCGTGAGCATGTAGAAGAGGCGCATGGCCTCGGCGTCGTGGCGCGCGACCATGTCGCCCACGCCGACGACGTTGCCGAGCGACTTCGACATCTTTTCTTCGTTCAGGTTCAGGAAGCCGGCGTGCATCCAGTAGCGCGCGAAGGTGCCCGGGCCGGTCGCGCCCTGCGCCTGCGCGATCTCGTTCTCGTGGTGCGGGAAGATGAGGTCCTTGCCGCCGCCGTGGATGTCGAAGGTGTCGCCCAGGTGTGCGATGCACATGGCCGAGCACTCGATATGCCAGCCGGGTCGGCCCGGGCCCCAAGGCGACGCCCACGACGGCTCGCCCGGCTTCTCGGCCTTCCACAGCGCGAAGTCGAGCGGCGAGCGCTTGTGCTCACCCGGCTCGACGCGCGCGCCCGCCTGCAGATCCTCGATCGACTGCCCGGACAGCTTGCCGTAGTCGGCGAACTTCTCGACCGCGAAGTACACGTCGCCGGCCGCGGGATACGCGAGGTCCTTGTCGACCAGCCGGCCGATGAGCTCGATGATCTGCGGGATGTGCTGCGTGACCCGCGGCTCGACGTCGGGCGCCAGGATGTGCACCATCGCCATGGCGCGGTTGTATTCGTCGGCGAAGCGCGACGCGAAGACGAACGGATCTTCGCCGCAGGCGCGCGCGCGCGCGATGATCTTGTCCTCGACGTCGGTGACGTTGCGGACGAAGTTCACCTCGAGGCCCGACCAGCGCAGGTAGCGACAGACGATGTCGAAGGCCATGGCGGTGCGGATGTGCCCGATGTGCGGGGAGTTCTGCACGGTCGGGCCACACAGGTAGACGCTCGCCTTGCCGGGAACGCACGGCTCGAAGTCGACCTTACGGCGCGAGAAGCTGTCGAAGATTCGCAGGGCCACGTCGGATTCCTAGCATGAAACGGACCCTTACGAAGGGACGCCGGTCACGCGCGCGACGCTTCAGGCGCTGGTCGGCGCGTCGCTGGGCGCGTCGGGGGCCTGGATGACCAGCGGACCGCCAGCTGCATCCCCGGGGTTGCGCAGACCGCGCACCAGCGCCCAGACCATGAGGGCGAGGACGATCGCGAGCAGCGCGTAGAGCGGCCCGATGTACCAGTAGTCGCCGGGGCGCTCGCCGGCGAGCAGGATCTGCGCGTCGTCGGGCAGGACGGGATCGACGTAGGCGACCAGGCTGGCGAGCGAGCCGAGCGGGAAGGCGCTGCCGTTGGCCAGCTTCAGCTGCTTGCCGGCGGCGTCGACAGTGACGTCCTTCCACAGGCCGGCGTGGCGGATGATCTTCTCGCTGACCGAGTCGGAGGCCATGGCGGCGTACAGGTTGCCGCGCGAGATCGCCGCGCGCACGCCCGGGATGCCCTCGGGCGCGGCGACCTGGAAGGTCCACGAACGATCGGTGGTGCGCACGGTCTCGGCGGCGGGGGCCAGCCCCGCGTCGGTGATCGCGGCGCGCGCGCCCAGCTCGTCCTTGACCTTGTCGTTGGTGTACAGGGTGACCAGCGCGACGCCCGCGACGCGCTCGTCGAGCTCGACCGGGGTGTCGGCGGTGAGCGTGAGCGTGTCGCCGTGGACGTCGCGCGCGAGCGTGCCAGGCGCGCCGGCGGTGAGCGAGTCGGGAGCGATCCAGCGCGGCTGCGGCGCTTGGCTGTTCACGTAGTTGCGCAGCTCGGCGGCGAACGCCAGATCGTCGACGCTGCGCACGCGCCCGGTGTAGACGAGATCGTAGGCGGGCTGGGCGGTGACCGCGTCGTCGAGCAGGTGTAGCCATAGCCCGCCCGAGCTGCCGAGCGCGGCCATGAGGTAGTGCCCGCTCGCCTGCTTGCCGCGCAGCCAGCCCGGGTTGGCCAGGTCGGGGCGCGCGCGCAGCGAGATCAGCTGGTTCTCGGGCAGGCGCTTGCCGGCGGCGTGGAGGGCGCTCGCGTCGCCGAGGTCGGTCGGCGTGCGCGACGCCAGCGCGAACACGAGATCCGCGCGCAGCGTGATCAAGAGGTACCCGCACAGCAGGATCACCGAGGCGGCGAGCACGGGGCCGATGCCCGCGCGCTTGCGCTTGAGTGAGATCAGCTCCGGGTCGATCTCGTCGCCCCTGGGTGCAGAGGTCGGTATCGTGGTCGGTGCGGCGGGGGGCGTGGCAGCCATCGGCGGATGTGCGCGCATCCTAGCACGGTGCGGTATAAACTCCGGTCGAATGGACCGTCGACGCGGCCGCGACGAAACACCCTCGCCGCAGGGCGCGCTCCCGTTCGAGCCCGAGTGGCCACCGCCGCGTGACGCGGTGTCCGCGGCGGCTCCGAACGCACCTCAGCCGGTCCTGCGGCCGGGGCCGCCTGCGCCCATATCCGGGCCGGCGCCCGCGTCGTCCGTCGCGTCGCGCGCGCCGTCGGCTGCGCCGTCCGCGGCGCCGTCCGGGCCGCCGCCGCGCGTCTCGCGCCCGGGCGATCGCGAGACCCCGCTCACTGTGGAGTCGCTGGTGCGTGTGGCCTCCCTGCTGGTCGAGGAGAAGATCGGCCTGGTCTGGGTCGAGGGCGAGGTCTCCAACCTGCGCTCGCCCGGCTCGGGCCACATCTACTTCGTGCTCAAGGACGGCGGCGCGCAGGTGCCCTCGATCATGTGGCGCTCGACCACGCAGCGGCTGCGCTTCCGCATCGAGGACGGCAAGCGCTTCCTCGTGCGCGGACGCCTGGGCATCTTCCCCGAGCAGGGCAAGCTGCAGCTCTACGTCGACGCTATCGAGCCCGCCGGTCTGGGCGCCGCGGCGCTCGCCTTCGAGCAGCTCAAGAAGCGGCTCGCCGCCGATGGCCTCTTCGACCCGGCGCGCAAGCGGCCGCTGCCGCGGCTGCCGCGCTGCATCGGCGTGGTCACCTCGCCGACCGGTGCCGCGGTGCGCGACATCATCCGCGTGGTCGAGCGGCGGTTCCCGACCCACATTCTGGTCTCGCCGGCGCGCGTGCAGGGCGACGGCGCGGCGGGCGAGATCGTGCGCGCGCTGGCGCGCCTGGCCCGCCAGCCCGGCGTCGACGTCGTGATCGTCGGCCGCGGTGGCGGCTCGTCCGAGGATCTCTCGGCGTTCAACGACGAGGCGGTGGTGCGCGCGATCGCGGCGTTCCCGGTGCCGGTCATCAGCGCGGTCGGGCACGAGGTCGACATCACGCTCTCCGACCTGGTCGCCGACGTGCGCGCCGCGACGCCGACCGCGGCCGGCGAGCTCGCGGTGCCCGAGTGGAAGGTGCTGCAGGAGTCGCTGCGCAAGCTCGAGGCCCGGCTCGGCCGCGAGGCCGGCCACCTGCTCGAGAGCATGCGCCGCGAGCTCGATCGGTGGAGGGCCCGGCTCGGCGATCCGGTGCGGCGCATCGAGCGCGACCGCCAGCGTGTCGACGAGCTGCTCGGCCGCGCCGGCAAGGTCGTCGAGGGTGCGCTCGACGAGCGCCGCCGCGCGCTCGCGGCGCTCGAGGTCAGGCGCGTGCAGGCGCACCCGCGTGCGCGCCTGCGCGAGGCCACCGTGCGCCTGGTCGGGCTCGAGGTACGCGCCGAGCAGGCGGTGGTCGCCACGCTGGGCGCGCGCCGCCGGCAGGTCGAGAACGCCGCGGCCAGCCTCGACGCGATGAGCCCGTTGCGCGTGCTCGAGCGCGGCTACGCGGTCGCGCGCACCCCCGAGGGCCGCGTGGTCACCGACGCCGCGAGCGTGGCGCCCGGCGCGCCGCTCACGGTGCGTGTGGCCCGCGGCGAGCTGGACGTCCGCGTCGAGAAGACGCGCCGCCAGGGAGGAGATTCGTGAGCAAGCGTCGTGCACCCACGGTTTCGCAGGTCGCGTCGCCGCCCGAGTCGACCGTGCCCACATCACCGCCGCCCGAGGCCGCGTTCAGCGTGCGCGCCGCGGCGCTGACCGGCCTCGTCTACGAGACCGGCAAGGCCAACGCGCGCCGCGCCGAGGAGCTGCTGCGCTCGTTCGGCTTCCAGGTGATCGTCGCTGACGACGCGCAGGCGGCACGCCGCCACGTCGACAGCGGCGCGGCGCACGTGGTGCTGTGCGGCATCCCGGGCGCCGAGACGCTCGCGCGCGCGGTCCTGGCGCTCGGCCGCGCGCGCCCGGCGCTGGTCGTCACGGTGTCGGGCGAGACCAGCTCGGGCCTGGCCGCCGCCGAGAGCCACGGCGCCGACGCGTTCGCGCTGCGGCCGTTCAAGCGCGACGCGCTGGCGGCGACGCTGCACGCGGTGGTCGCGCTGCGCGATGAGCGCGCCCGCACGCTCGCGCTCGAGGCCGAGCTGGCCGCCGGGCGCGAGCGCATGCTGCGTCACGGCGACGTCGACCCCGCGAGCGGCTTCCACCACTTCGAGTTCTTCAAGAAGCTGCTGGTCATCGAGCTCAAGCGCGCGCGCCGCTACGGCTACAGCCTGGCCGCCTGCCTGGTCGCGATCGACGAGGGCGGGCTCGAGGGGTTGTCGGCGGGCGCGCGCGCCAAGCTGAAGGTGCAGGTGGCGCGCAAGCTCAAGGCAGTGGTGCGCGACATCGATCTGCCCGTCGACTACGCCGACAACCACGTGCTGGTGTTCCTGCCCTACACCGACCTGGCCGGCGCCGAGCGCGCCGGCCAGCGCATGGAGCACGCGGTGCGCGGCATCGATGGCGTCGAGGGTGAGACCGGCGCGCGCGTGCAGCCGACCATCTCGGTGGGCATCTCGGCGCTCAAGCCGGGCAAGGGCGTGAGCTTCGCGAAGCTGGTGCGCGACGCGTCCATGGCGCTGCGCGCAGCCCAGCTCAAGGGCGGCGCGCGCGTGGTGGTGAAGTCATGAGTAGCGCGCTGGTCGGCGGGCACACGCGCCTCGCGGGCGTGATCGGCTGGCCGGTCGGGCACTCGCGCTCGCCCGCGCTGCACAACGCAGCCTACCGTGCGCTCGGCATGGACGCGATCTACGTGCCGCTGCCGGTGGCGCCCTGGCAGCTCGCCGACGCGCTCGCCGGCCTGCGCGCCTTCGGCTTCCTGGGCGCGAACGTCACCGTGCCCTACAAGCAGGACGTGGCCGCGCTCTGCGACGAGCTCGACGAGGTCGCGATCACCGCCGGCGCGGTCAACACGCTGCGTGTCGGTGAGGGCGGCCGGCTCTCCGGCTGGAACACCGACGTCGCCGGCTATGCCGACGCGCTCGACGAGGTGGGCGTGCCGAAGGGCGGCCCGGCGGTGGTGCTGGGCGCCGGCGGCGCGGCGCGCAGCGTGGTGCTGGCGCTGGTGGGGCGCGGTCACCCGGTGCTGGTGATCGCGCGCGACCCGGCGCGCGCGGCGTCGCTGCTCGCGCTCGGCGCCGCCGACGTACGGCCGTGGACGCGCGGCTCGTTCGAGGGCGGCTTCCGCGCGGCGAGCGTGCTCTGCGACGCGACCAGCGCCGCGCTCGACCCCGCGGGCGAGCGCGAGATGCTGGCGAGCCTGCCGGTAGACGAGCTGGATGCGTCGGCGTTCGTGTCGTCGCTCGTCTACCACCGCGAGCCGGCGCTCCTGGCGGCAGCGCGGGCGCGCGGGCTGCGCGTGATGGACGGCGCGAGCATGCTCGTGCACCAGGCGGCGCGCGCGTTCACGATCATGACCGGGCGCGAGGCCCCGCTCGAGATCATGCGCGCGGCGTTCGCGACCGCCGCGGCGACGTAGCGGCGCGCAGCATGGCGCGGTGCGCGGCGACGCGACCCCGAAAAGACGAACGCCCCACCAGAAGCGGGGCGCGGCGTCATTTTGCTGGCTTCGCTACGACCGACGACTACAGGTCGTAAGCGCGAACCGTCTTGCGGCCGTTGCCCGAGGCGCGCTGGACCGCGTTGGTCAGCAGCTCGTGCACGCGGTTCGAGACCGCCTCGATCAGCTCGCCAGAGCTCTGCAGCCCGGCAGACTTGACCACGTCCTTGACCTTGGTACCCACGACGAGGACTTCCTTGGTCGCGCTCTTCTTGCTCTTTGCAGCAGCCTTCTTAGCCATCTGTATAGCCTCCGTTACGGGGTCTAGAGGCGCGTAGAGCGCCTTCTCGCGGCCGCATTTTATGGGGACGCGATCTTGATGCAAGTGAAAACTCTGATAAAGCCCGAGAAAAAGGCTGATCCGAGCCGATCCAGCAAAGTGCGTGATGAGCGCGTCGACGGGGCGCCGCGCGAGACAGCCGCAGAACGCCTGGGATCGCCCAGGAAAGGCCACGTGCGCGGGGCACGCCGCGGCGGACAAGCTCAACGCGTGGTCAGGTGAAGAGGCCAATCGATCGGAACGACGAGACGTAGAGACCCATGATCGCGCCGAGCCACGCGCACGCCGCGGTGCCCACGGCGAAGCAGAAGAGCGCCTTGCCCGCGACGTGGCTGCCGCTCGCCGTCGCGACCTCCGCGCCGTCGCGACGAGGGTCCCAGCGCCACGCGAGCGCGAACGCGGCGAACGCGAGCACCATCCCGAGCGCGGCCCAGTGCTCCTTCACGTCGAACGCGCGCGCCACGCCGCCGAGCTGCGGTGCGTCGAAGCGCGCGGGCGGCACGTCGACGCCGGTGCGGCGCGACTCGACCAGCGCGTGCGCGGCGGCGCGCGCCTCGGCTTCGGCGCGGATGGCCGCGGGCGCGTCGAGGTACTCCACGCGCACGCGCACCTTGTAGACCGGGTAGAGCAAGTTGCCCATGGCGAACGCCGCGACGTACAGCGCGAGCGTGATGGCCGCGAACCAGCGCACGCCGCGCCAGCGACCCGCCTTGCCGGCCCACAGGCCGCGCGTCCACACCACGAGGTGCGTCGAGGACGCGACCAGCGCCGCGCCCACGACGCCGTGCAGGATGAGCCACGTGCGCGCGGACGTCTCGAGGAAGATCACGGCGCGAGTATAGACGAGCGCGGCGCGCGGCTCGCGAGTGCTGCGGGCGCTACGAGCGCTGCGGGCGCTACGAGTTGCTGCTGGGATTGGTGTTGGTATGGCGGCGCAGGAAGGCGGGGATGTCGAACTCGTCCTCGATCTCGAGGTCGGCGAGCGCGGCTTGCAGCGACTGCACCTTCGGGTTCGTCAGGCGGCGTGCGCCGGCGGTGGCCGGGGCGGTCGAGGCGCGCGTGCCCGCGCGCTCGGGCGCGGGCGGCACGCCGGGATCGGTCTTGATCTCGTTCGGCGCCTGGGGTGTGAACATGCCGCTGCGTCGTACGGTCGGCGCCGGGAGCGGCCCAGCGTCGGCGTGGGCCATCGGCCCCGAGCCGACCGCGAGCGACGAGTGCGCGCCGGACGGCTGGGCCACGGGCAGCACCTCGATCGCGGCGTAGCGCTCGGTCTCCTCGTCGTAGACCGGCGTCGCCGAGACGATGATGGCGGGCTGCAGCCGCGTGCCCGGCACGACGATCTCGCCGACCTGGCCGCGCGGCAGCGGCGGCTGCACGGTCTCGGCGCGCGGCGCCGGTGGGTAGTCGCGGGTGACCTCGCGCACGCCGTAGGGCAGACGGATCTGCTCGGGCGCGGCGCTGCGCGGCGCGCTCGCCGACGACACCGAGACCGGGTTCTTGCCCGCGGCCTGCGCGCGGCGCGCGGCGTCGCTGGTATCGACGGGCAGCCGGTCGAAGCCGGTCGCGATCACCGTGATGCGGACCTCGCCCTTCACATTGGCGTCGATGACCGAGCCGAAGATGATGTTGGCCTCTTCGTGCGCGGCCTCCTGGATGAGCGAGGACGCCTCGTTGACCTCGTGGAGCGTGAGATCCGGGCCGCCGGTGATGTTGATGAGGATGCCGGTGGCGCCGTCGATGGACACGTCCTCGAGCAGCGGCGAGCTGATCGCCTGCTGCGCGGCCTCGAGCGCGCGCCGGTCGCCCGCCGAGCGGCCGGTGCCCATGAGCGCGCGACCCATGCCGCACATGATCGTGCGCACGTCGGCGAAGTCGACGTTCACCAGGCCGGGCACATTGATGAGGTCGCTGATGCCCTGGACGGCGTTCAGCAGCACCTCGTCGGCCTTGCGGAAGGCCTCGAGCATGGTGGTGTTCTGGCCGGCGACCGAGAGCAGCCGCTGGTTGGGAATCGTGATGAGCGTGTCGACGGCGTCGCCGAGCAAGGCGATGCCCTCTTCGGCCTGGCGCCGCCGCTTCTTGCCCTCGAAGAGGAACGGCTTGGTGACCACGCCGACGGTGAGCGCGCCACATTCACGCGCGATGCGCGCGATGACCGGCGCAGCGCCCGTGCCGGTGCCGCCACCCATGCCGGCGGTGACGAACACCATGTCGGCACCCGTGAGCAGATCGCGGAGCTGATCCATCGACTCCTCGGCGGACTTTCGTCCGACCTCGGGGTTGGCACCAGCGCCCAGACCGCGCGTGATCGCGTCACCGAGCTGCACCTTCAGGGGCGCGAGGTTGGCCTCGAGCGCCTGACAATCGGTGTTCGCCGCGATGAACTCCACGCCGTCGAGGCTCGCCGTGATCATGGTGTTGACCGCGTTGCCGCCGCCTCCACCTACGCCGATGACCTTGATGCGAGCTTGCTTGACGTCGTCGAATTCGAGGAGAGCCATGGGTTATTTTCCTCCCACTCCCGTTATCGGCGCCCCTCGGCAGGGGGGCAAGTTTTCGGCCGGAGGAATATTACGGAGGTGTTACCCGGGCGGCACGTCGCGCGGCTAGAAGGCTTCCTTGAACCAGCTGCGCATGCGCATCCACATGTTGCGCTCGCTCTGCGTGCCGCGCGCGCTGCCGGTGCCCGCGGCCATGCGCTGCATCTTGGCGCCGTAGAGCACGAGGCCCACGCCGGTCGCGTAGGACGGCGAGCGCACCACGTCGACCAGGCCGCCCAGGTTCTTGGCCGAGCCGCGGCGCACCGACATGCCGAGGATCTCCTCGGCCAGCTCGCTCATGCCTTCCAGGATGGTCGAGCCGCCGGTCAGCACGGCGCCCGAGGCGAGCAGGTCCTCGTAGCCCGAGCGCGCGATCTCGCGCTTCACGTGGTCGAAGATCTCCTCGACGCGCGGCATGATCACGGCGATCAGCTCCTCGCGCGGCACGATGCGCGGCGGACGCCCGCCCACCGACGGCACCTCGATGGTGTCGCCGTGGGTCATGAGCGAGGTCAGCGCGCAGCCGTACTTCTGCTTGATCTTCTCGGCGGCCTCGAGCGGCGCGCGCAGGCCGACCGCGATGTCGTTGGTCAGGTGGTTGCCGCCGAACGGCAGCACGCTGGTGTGCACGATGGCGCCGTCGACGAACAGCGCGATGTCGGTGGTGCCGCCGCCGATGTCGATGAGCGCGACGCCCAGCTCGCGCTCGTCGTCGTGCAGCACCGCCTCGGCCGACGCGAGCGGCTCGAGCACGATGTCGGCGACCTGCAGGCCGCAGCGGTTGCAGCACTTCACGATGTTCTGCGCGCTGGTCACCGCCGCGGTCACGATATGGACCTTGGCCTCGAGGCGCACGCCCGACATGCCGAGCGGCTCGCGGATACCGTCCTGCTCGTCGACGATGTACTCCTGCGGCAGCACGTGGATGATCTCGCGGTCCATCGGGATCGCGCCCGCCTTGGCGCTCTCGATCACGCGCGCGATGTCACCATCGCGGACCTCGCGGTCCTTGACCGCGACGGTGCCGTGCGAGTTCAGGCCCTTGATGTGCCCGCCCGCGATGCCCGCGTAGACCGTCGAGATCTCGCAGCCGGCCATGTGCTCGGCTTCCTCGATGGCCTTCTCGATCGACTGCACGGTGGCGTCGATGTTGACGACGACCCCCTTGCGCAGCCCGCGCGATGGCGCGGTGCCGACACCGATGATGTCGATCGTGCCATCTTCGGTCACCTCTCCAACGATCGCGGCGATCTTGGTGGTGCCGATGTCGAGTCCTACGATGAGCTCGTCCCGCTTGGCCTTGGCCATGTCCTCGCCTCTTCAGCGCGCGTCCGCGAGCTCGACCGTCACTCGGTCGGCTCGGGTCGCGCTGTCCAGGTAGATGGTCTTTGCGACGGCGCGCTCCTCTTCGGAGAGCGCCGCCCAGATCGCGTCGAAACGGCGCAGACGCGCCGCCAGATCTTCACCGCGCGCGCGGCCGAGTCTTACGGCCACCGCGCCTTCGAGCGTGTAGAGCGTGATGCCCGTGCGTGCCACGTGTACTTCACCGACGAGCGGGCGGCCCGGCTCGGCGTGCCAGCGTGCGGCCACGGTGAGCGCTTCCTTGACCGCGGCCGCGCTGCCCAAGGTGTCGCGCGTCCAGGTGGTGCGGTCGAGGCCGGTGACGACGACCAGCCCGTCGGCCTCGCCCTCGGCGAGATCGGCGCGCTTGAACGGGTGGCCCTCCGCATCGACCAGGTAGGCGGCGTCCACGACCAGCAGGCCGGCGGGCTTGCGCTCGCTGACCTCGATGCGCAGCGCGTCGGGCATCTGCCGCGACACGCGCGCCTCCTCGATCCACGGGTTCGACTCGACGCTGCGCGCGATCGACTGCATCGACACCTTGAACAGGTTCGCGCCGGTGGCCATGCCGGCGTGGCCGGCGATCTCGTCGTGGGTCACGCGCGTGTTACCGGTGACCACGACGTTGCGGATCGCGAAGCGCGGCGAATGCGTCAGCCACACCCAGCCGCGCCAGCCGCCCAGGCCGGCGAGGCCGACCGCGAACAGCACCGCGAGCACGGGCGCCATCCGGCGCGCCCCGCCCCACGCCGACTGACCGACGATGCGCCAGTCGGGCAGCCGCACGCGCATGCGCCACGCCCGCCGCTGCCGCAGCTTGCGGTTGGCCGAGCGGCGCAGCTTGCCGCCGTGTTCGGTCCATGAGGCCTGGGTATGCTTCTCGGTGCGCACGGGTGAAGGAATTCCTCCACCATGTCTTTAGGCGCCGATGGCCAGCGGGGGCAAAAAACTGGCGTAACTTTCTCGAGGTTTCGGGAGTGAAGCGGTAACGAGCGTTACGTGGGCCAAAAGCCTACAAGGTTCCTGCAAGGCTGCCGACGGGCTGCTCGAGGCTCGTCTACAGGTGCAGGCGCGCCGTCAGCCCGCGACGCGCTTCCGCAGCGCACGCTCCACTTGCTCGCTCGCGACTCGAAGGAAGAGCGAGTACGGCAGGCGCCCGATGCCATTGGGGCTGGCGGCCGCCGATTGAGGGAAGAGCGTGTTTGCGACCAGATAGGCCCGGCCTTTGAATCTCGGGTAGCGGCGGATCAAGGCTTCGAGTCCCTCGGTCGAATGCTTCGACGCGAAGGTGATCTCGAACGCGGCTGGGGACTCGGCGTGATCGAAGATGAGGTCGACCTCGGTCCTGCCGTCTCTCCAGTGGTAGAGACGCACACCCTCCTGGAGGGCCAAGGCGTAGAGGTGTGCCGCGGCCGCGTTCTCGTAAAGGAGACCCATCTCCGCCGGGTCGCGCAGCGGAGCGAGCCCGCGCTGGAGCCGTTGGATCTCCGGAATTTATGCTAATTGCTGAATAGCATAAATCCTGGCGTGCGGTCGTGGCTTAGATTTTGGCTACTGTCGCCAGATCGCGCGTCTACAGGTGCAGGCGCGCCGCGTCGAGCACGCGCTCGACGACCTCGGCGTACGAGATCCCCGCGTGCTTCGCGATCTTGGGCAGCAGCGACGTGGCGGTCATGCCGGGCAGCGTGTTGACCTCGAGCAGGAACACCGCGCCCATCGGCTCGACGCGCGCGTCGACGCGCGCGTAGCCGGCGCAGCCGAGCAGGCGGTAGGCGGCGAGGGTCACGCGGCGCACCTCGGCGTCGGCGGCGGGCGAGAGTGGCGCGGGCACGAGGTAGGTCGTGTCGTTGCGCAGGTACTTCGCCTCGTAGTCGTAGAACTCGGTCGCCGGCTTGATCTCGACGGTGCCGAGGATCTCGTCGCCGAGGAAGCCGACGTCGACCTCCTGGCCGGCGATGAACTTCTCGAGCAGGGTCTCGCCGTGGTGCTGGCGCGCCAGCGCGATCGCGGTGTCGAGCTCGTGCTCGCCGTGCACGATGGTGACGCCGACCGAAGAGCCCTCACGCGACGGCTTCACGACCACCGGGTAGCCGAACGGCGAGGCCGCGGCGCGCACCTGGGCGGGCGTGGCGTCGGGCGCGATCAGCTGCCACGGCGCGGTGCCCAGGCCGGCGTGGTCGAAGGCGCGCTTGGACAGCACCTTGTCCATCGCCACCGCCGAGGCGAGCACGCCCGAGCCGGTGTACGGCAGCTGCAGGCACTCGAGCAGGCCCTGGACCGCGCCGTCCTCGCCGTAGGTGCCGTGCAGCGCGTTCCAGACCACGTCGACGCGCGCGTCGCGCAGCAGCGCGGTGAGATCGGCGCCGGCCTTCCAGTCGATCGCGATGGCGTCGTGGCCGCGCTCGACGAGCGCCGCGTGCACGCCCTTACCGGTGTTGAGCGAGACGTCGCGCTCGGCGGACAGGCCGCCGACGAGCACGCCGACGCGCTTTCCCTTCCACTTCGACGGGCTCTGGCTCATGCGTCTTCTCCCAGGACTTTCACTTCCAGCTCGAGGCGGAGGCCGTGGCGCGCGTGCACCTCGGCGCGGACGATCTCGACCAGCGCGAGCAGCTCGGTGGCGCTCGCGCCGCCGTTGTTGACCAGCCAGTTGGCGTGCTTGGGCGACACCTGCGCGGCGCCCACGGCGCGGCCCTTGAGCCCGCACTCCTCGATGAGCTTGCCGGCGAACAGGCCGGGCGGGTTCTTGAAGGTCGAGCCCGAGTTGTGCACGCCGCTCGGCTCGCGCTCCTTGCGGCGGTCGCGCAGCGAGCGGACCTCGGCTTCGATCTCGGCGCGCGGGCGCGGCGCGAGGCGCAGGCGGCCCTCGACGACGATCTCGTCGGCGGGCAGATCCGAGGCGCGGTAGCGGAAGTTGCACTCGGCGGCGGTGCGCTCGACGCGCGCGCCGTCGGCCAGGCGCACCGAGGTGACGTGGGTCGCGACGTTCACGAACTCGCCCAGGTAGGTGCCGGCGTTCATGATGAGCCCGCCGCCCACCGAGCCGGGCACGCCGCCGAGGAACTCGACGCCGCCGAGCTCCCAGGTGGTCGCCGCGTGCAGGAGGCGCCCGGTCGAGACGCCGGCCTCGACGCGCACGTCGTCGGCCTCGCGGACGAGCCCGCGCAGCGCGCGCGTCGCGATGACCACGCCGCGGATGCCGCCGTCGCGGACCACCAGGTTCGAGCCGGCGCCCACGGTGCACGTGGGGATCTGCCGCTCGGCGCAGGCGGCGAGCACGCGTGCCAGCTCGCCCACGCTCTCGGGCGCGAACCACGCGTCGGCGCGGCCGCCGATACGCAGCGTGGTGTGGCGCGACATCGGCTCGTCGAAGCGCAGCGCGCCCTCGCGCGAGGCAGCGGCGGTGAGCAGGGCGTCGCGGTCGGCGGCGGCGAGCACGGCGGCGGGACTCCTCGGGCGCTCCGGCGGTTACGCCGACTGACGTCCGCCGGGGACGGGCGCGACGAGCGCGGGCGCCGACGTGGGTGCAGGCGTCGAGTTGGCCGCGGTCACATGGCTGGCCGAGGCGACGCCGGGCGCGCCGGGGACGCCGTTCTTGCTGGCCTCGGCGCCCGCGCCGAGCTGGGTCAGGAGCTCGCCGCAGGTGAGCTGGATGTCGCCGGCGCCGAGCGCGATGACCACGTCGCCGTCGCGCACGATCTGCGCCAGGTGGGTGGCGACGTCGGCGCGGCGGGCGATGTGGGTGACGTCCTTGTGGCCGCGGTCGTGGATCATCTGCGCGAGCGTGGCGCTGTCGATGCCGGGCAGCGGCGCCTCGCCGGCGGCGAAGACGTCGCAGAGCACGACCTTGTCGGCGTCGTTGAACGAGGTTGCGAAGTCCTCCAGGTGATCGCGGGTGCGCGAGTAGCGGTGCGGCTGGAACGCGCACACCACGCGGCGG
>JBKJOI010000887.1:0-9182 GCA_046595695.1 Haliangiales bacterium
GGCCAGGTGCATCTGGCCGTCGATCGACGAGATCACGTACACCAGGCGCGCCGGCTGGGCGGCCGCGCCGCCGACCGGCGTGAGCGCGAGGGCGCGCGTGCGGCCCGCGTCGGCGGCGAGCGTGGCGTTCGTCGACAGCGCCGCGTCGCCGCGCGCGCTCGCGGTGACCGACTTGAGCACGCCGTCGGAGCCGACGTGCAGGATGAGCTCGCCGCCGATGACCTCGAGGCCGTCCTTGGTCTGCAGGTACTTCACGTGCGTCATGCCCAGGTCGTCGGCGGCCATCGACACCGCGGCGAGCTCGTCGCCGCGCAGGCGGAAGACCGGCGCGATCCGCTCCAGCGCCGGCGCGAGCGACAGCTGCGCGGAGGCCAGATCAGCGACGCGATCGGCGCGGCCGAGATCGCCGCTCACGAAGTACGGGATGCCGTCGGCGCTGACCTCGACGCCATCGATGCGCGGCAGCTGATCGAGCGCCGCGCCGATGTCCTCGGGGACGTTGTAGCCGGTCACCGTGCCAGGTTCGACGGAGCAGCCCGTGACCCCCAGCCCAGCTACCGAAGCGAGTGCAATGGAGAGGGCGACGCGAAGCGCGTCAGCGAGTGGGCGTGCGGAGAACAAGCCTCGAGCCATCGGAGACCTCCATCAGGAAATCCCTCCCGGCGCGCCGCGTACGTACTCACTATGCGTGCCAAAATTCACAGCGCGCTGCGTCGCGTGACGACCGCGTCGTACGCATCCGAGCGAAATGAGAGGAAAATTCCGCCGATGGTGAACTAGTGTTGCGAGAGTTCTGTGCGCTTAAGACGTATCGGCAACCACGTTTGGAAGTGGAGGCGAGACAGATCGGCACAGTTCAAGCGTCAGGCGTGGGGCAAATATCGCCGTTGTTGTGAGTAGTTATGCGGCCCACTCTGGCGCTGGTCTGCGCCCTTCTGCCGACATGGGCGCGGCTGTGGGTAACGGACCCCAATCCCTGGTGGTGGGCGAAACGCTAGAAGCAGTCCAGCTGCACGGGCGCCGGGGTCGCACGCGAGTCGCTGGTGTCGTCGCCGAGCTGGCCGTCGCCGTTGGCGCCCCAGCAGACGATGGCGCCGATGGCGCGGCGCGCGCACGCGTGATCGGCGCCGGCCACGACCGATGTCGCGTCGGTGACGCCGGTGACCAGCTGGGGCGTACTCTCGAACGGCGAGAACCTGTCCAGCCCGAGCTGTCCCGCGTCGTTCGCGCCCCAGCAGTGCACGGCGCCGGCGCTGGTGCGCGCGCAGGCGAGCTCGTCGCCGACGTCGACCTGCGCGACGCCTGACAGGCCCGCGACGCGCGTGGGCGAGCGGCGCTGCTGGGTGGTCCCATCGCCGAGCGTGCCGAGCTCGTTGTCGCCCCAGCAGTAGACCTCGCCGCCATCCGTGACCGCGCACGCCTGGTCGTCGCCCGCGGAGATCTGCGCGACCAGCGGCAGCGCGACCTGCACGGGCACGAGCGAGCTCACGCCCTGGCCGTTGCCGAGCTGGCCCTCGTCGCCGGAGCCCCAGCACCACGCGCTGCCGTCGTCCTTGCGTGCGCACGTGAAGGTCACGCCCGACGCCACCTGCGTCACGCCGCTCAGGTTCGGTACCTGGACCGGCCTGTTGCGATCGACGGTGCTGCTGTCGCCGACCTGGCCGTACTGGTTGCGGCCCCAGCAGTGGACCTGTCCGCCCGCGACCGCGCAGGTGGTCGCGCCGGCGCTGTCGAGCGCGGTCGCCGAGCCCAGGCTGGTCTTCTTCGGCTCGTCGCGGTCACCGCCGTTCACGCCGAGCTGGCCGGCCTCGTTGTCGCCCCAGCAGTAGACCTCGCCGCTCGCGATCGCGCAGGTGTGCGCGCCACCGGCCGCGACCGCGGTCACGCCGGTGAGCACGAAGACCCGGACCGGCTTGCGGCGCGCTCCGCCGGTGACGCCGTTGCCGATCTGGCCGGCGGAGTCGGAGCCCCAGCACCACAGGCTGCCGTCGCCCTGCGCCGCGCAGCCGTGGCGGCTGTACGCACCCGCGGTGGGCGCGCCGAGACCCGCGCAGCCGCACGCGTCGCTCGTGCAGGTGAGCGCGCCGGTGCACTCGGGTCCGCTCGCGCAGCAGTCGTCGCCGACGCTGCCGCACGCGGGCAGCGGCGCCGCGTCGGGGCCGCCGTCGAGATCGTTGCCGCCGCCGGGCGGCACGCAGCGGCCGCCCAGGCTGTCGCCGGCGAACTCACCGTAGCGCTTGCCGGTCTCGCAGCCGTCGTCGACGAAGCTGCAGTAGCCGATCGGTTCGCAGGTACCCTGATCGCCGCCCAGCCGGCACTCCTCGTCGGAGAAGCAGAGGAAGGCGCCGGTGCGCGCGCCGCACGCGCCACCGATCGCGATGGCGAACGTGAGCGCGAGCCGCGCGGATAAGCTCAAAAACTGCCCCCGAACCACAGCGCCGCCCCCGCGGGCGTCACCGACAGCGCCACGCCGGTCGACTCGCCCGACGCGCCCTCGTCGCGCTTGCGCACCACCCAGTAGCGTACGCCGCTCGCGACCAGGAACGACGCGCCGGTGGCCAGGCTGACCGCGGCGATCGTGCGCCGGCTGCCGGCCTCGTCCTTGAGGCTTGCGTACTGATCGTAGCTGGCGGCGCGATCCGAGGCGTCCTCCGAGGAGTCGGCGGCGACGACGAAGCCGAGGCCCATCGCGAGCCCGACGACGCCCGCCGCGGCGAAGCCGGCGCCCCAGCCGTCGTTCCACCAGGTGCGTTCCAACGAGGCGCTCGAGGTCGGCTCGGCGTCTGCGCCGGACTCGGAGTCGGTCCCGGGCTCGGAGTCGGCGCCGGGCTCGCCTTCCGCCTCGGCCTCGGCGGCCGGGTCCGTGGCGGCCACGGTCTCGCGGCAACGATCCGACATCTGGCGCGCCGCGTTGGCCTGCTCGACCGCCGGCTTCGTGGCCAGGAACAGCTCGTAGATCTCGATGGCGCCGGCGCAGTCGCCGCTCAGGCGCTCGGCCTGCGCCCAGGCGAACAGGAACTCGGCGCGCGGTTCGATCTCGTAGCCGGTGCGGAACTCGCGGATGGCGCGCTCCCAGTCCTTGTCGCCGTAGGCGGCGAGGCCTTGCTCGAGGTGCACGCGCGCCTCGGGCTTCATGGCCGTGGCGGGAGGCTCGGCGGCGTGCGCCGCGCGCACCGAGGCGAGCGGTGTGACGAGGGCGGAGACGAGCAGCAGGACGCGGGTGAGGTGACGGCGGGCGGACATTCGAGTCTTCTCCTAGCGAGGCGGCGGTAGCGGAGAGTCGGGATCCCAGCCGCCCTTCCAGGGTGCGGCAGGCTTCGCGGCAGGCTTCGCGGCCGGCCGGGTGGCGGGGGCGGGCTTGCGCGGCTTCGCGGCGGGCGCGGGCGGCTTCGTGATGACGGCGGGCGGCTTCGTGATGACGGTGGGCTTCTTCGTGGCGACGCCCGGCTTCGCGGCGGGCGCGGGGCCGCGCTTCGTGGCGACGGCGGGCGCGGGTTTCGCAGCGACACCCGCCGCGGTCTTCGCGACGGCGTCGGGCGGGGGTCCGGCGATCGCGGCCAGCGCGGCCTTCGCGTCCGTCGTGGGCTCGGATTCGACCGTCTCGGGCCGGGGCGCCGGCGTCAGCACCGGCGCGTTGAGCTGCGCCGCGGGCAGCGCCGCGGGCATGGCCAGTGACGCCGCCGACGGCGTGGGCAGGGCGGCTGGCCCGCCGCCGCCGCCGCCCAGCAGGGCGCCGATGCCCACGCCGATCGCGACCAGCAGCGCGGCGCCGCCGGCGAACCAGCGCAGCTTGTGGTGCGGCGCGAGCCGTGTCAGCACGCCGGCCGGCGCGGCCGCCGCCGGCTGCGCCCGTGGCGCGGCCCTGCGTGGCGCGCTGCCGCTCGCGCTCACCTGCGCGGCGAGCAGCTCGTTGTCGAGCTGCGCCGACGGCCCGTCGTCGAAGCCGGTGGCGCTCGCCGCGTCGATCACCATCGAGTACGCCAGCTCGTCGTCGAGCGGCGCCGCCTCGGCGCAGTCGATCCCGACGCCCAGCATCGGCAGCGGCAGCGCGGGCCCCGAGGGCGGCAACTGCGCGCGCACGTCGGTCCGGTAGGTGAACGCGAGCTCCTCGAGCATGCGCGCCAGCACCACCGGCCCGGTCTCGAGCCGCTCGGTGCGCGCGTAGGCCTCGAGCTCGATCTGCAGCTCGCGCGCGCTCTGGTAGCGGTCCATCGGGCGCGGCCGCAGCGCCTTGAGGAGGATGCGCTCGAGCTCCGCGGGGAACTCGGGATTCTTGATCGAGGGCGGCGGCACCACGCCGGCGATGATCTGGCTGAGGATGGCGTACTCGTTGTCGCCGTTGAATGGCCGCAGGCCGGTCATGAGCTCGTACATCACGATGCCGAACGCGAACACGTCGCTGCGCCGATCGATGGACTCGCCGCGGCACTGCTCCGGCGACATGTACGAGATCTTGCCCTTCAGCGTGCCGGCGCGCGTCTGCGTGTTGCGCAGCGTGGAGCGCGCGATGCCGAAGTCGACGAGCTTCACGCAGCCGTCGCGCGTGACGACGACGTTCGCCGGCGACACATCGCGGTGTACGACGCCGAGGGGGCGTCCGTCGGACCCACACTTCTCGTGCGCGTAGTGCAGCCCGGCGGAGGTCGGGATGGCGATGCTCAGCGCCTCGCCGATGGTCAGCAGGCGCGCGTGCTTGCGCGCCGCGGCCTGGATGTTCCTGACGTCCTGCCCCTGCAGGTACTCCATCGCCATGAAGTAGCTACGACCCACCTGGGCGACGTCGTAGACCTGAACGATGTTCGCGTGATCCAGCGACGCACCCAGGCGCGCCTCGTCGAGGAACATCTCGACGAAGTCATCGCTCGCGGCGAACTGCGGGAGGATGCGCTTGAGCACGACGAGCTTCTCGAAGCCGGAGATGCCACCCGCACGCGCGAGGTGGATCTCGGCCATGCCGCCGATCGCCAGGCGGCGCACGAGTGTGTAGCGACCGAAGCTGGCGCCCGGGACCAGAAACGCAGCATCGTCATCTACGTCGGCGAGCCCAGCGCGCACATCATCCAACATTGCATAGATGATTCGGTGTCCCTGGCAGACCGTGCAACCGCCTTTCCGTCGGTGAGATTGCCAACGAATGGCGAGCAGCGCCTACAGGATCACCGGCGCCCACATGCCGACGTTCGGCGCAGCGGTGCGCTGGGCGTGTTGCCCGTCATGCGCCCGGTGCTCCTGTGTTAAACAAGCGGCGCCGCCCATGGACCTGCTCGCCGTCGCTTCCATCACCGCCGTCGCCGCCGCGTTCGTCTGCGCCTACACGTACGTGCTCTATCCGGTGCTGATCGCGGTGCTCGCGCGCGCCTGGCCGTTCCGGCCGCGCACGACGCCGGCGTGGGCGCCGCACGTGACGGCATGCATCCCGGTGCACAACGCGAAGAGCTACATCGAGGCGAAGCTCGCCTCGTTGCTCGCGCAGGACTACCCGCGCGACAAGCTCGAGATCCTCGTCTACTCCGACGGCGCGAGCGACGGCAGCAACGAGCTCGTCCAGCGCATGGCCGACGCCGATCCGCGCATCCGGCTCATCGTCGGCGGCGTGCGCGCGGGCAAGCCCAGCGCGGTGAACCGCATGCTCGCCGAGGCGCGCGGCGAGGTGCTGCTCATGACCGACATCCGCCAGCCGCTGGTGCCGGGCGCGCTGCGCGCGCTGGTCACGCTGCTCGGCGACCCGCAGGTCGGCTGCGTCTCGGGCAACCTGGTGCTGCAGGGCGGCACCGGCGCGGGCGCGTACTGGCGCTACGAGAGCTGGATCCGCAACTCGGAGGCGCGCTTCCGCAGCATGGTCGGCGTCACCGGCCCCATCTACGTCATCCGCAAGGCCGACCTCACGCCGCTGCCGCTCGACGTCATCCTCGACGACATGTGGGTGCCCATGAAGCTGCGGCTGGCGCGCCGGCGCGCGCTCTTCTGCGCCGAGGCCATTGCGCTCGACGACGCCTTTGGCGACGAGCGCGAGTTTGGCCGCAAGGTGCGCACGCTCGCGGGCAACTACCAGCTGTTCGCGCGCCTGCCCAGGCTCCTTTTCCCGTTCACCAACCCGTCGTGGCTCGAGACCGCGTCGCACAAGCTCCTGCGGCTGGTTTGCCCATGGGCGCTCGCGCTCCTGGCGGTGTCGTCGCTGGCGGCGCTCGCGCTCTCGCTCGACCGCAGCGATCCGCTCACCTGGCTGGTGCGCGCGCTGGTCGGGGGCCAGCTGCTGTTCTATCTGGGCGCGGCGCTGGGCGCGAGCGCCGGCAAGCTGGGCACGCTCGCGCGCACGTTCGTGGTGCTCAACTGGGCCGCCGTCGTCGGGCTCTACCGCTTCGTGCACGGCACCCAGCGCGTCACCTGGTGACGGTCGCGCCCTCGCCGTCGGTCGCGGGGCGGTTGCGCGGCCGCTTGCGCGCCAGCACCTCGCGGTAGATCGCCATGTAGTCATCGGCCATGCGCTCGGCCGAGTACTCGGCGAGTGCGATCTCGCGCCCGCGCGCGCCCAGGCGCTGGCGGAGCCCGGGATCCGCCAGCAGGTCGCTGACGCGCGCGCTCATGGCAGCGGCGGCGCCGTCGCCGGGCGCTACCAGGAAGCCGGTCACGCCCTCGCGCACCACGTTGGGCACGCCGCCGACCGCGGTTGCGACCACCGGCAGGCGCATGGCCATGGCCTCGGGCAGGACCAGCGGCAGGCCCTCGAAGCGCGAGGTCAGCGCGAAGGCGTCGAAGGCCGCGAGCAGCCGCGGCACGTCGCGGCGCAGGCCGGGCAGGTGCGCCGACGCCGCGGCCGCCGCGGGCAGCGCCGCGATCTGCGCGCGCAGCGCCGCTTCCTCGGCACCCGCCCCGACGATGACGACGTGCGCGCCTGCCGCGAGCAGCGGCGCCATCGCGCGCAGGAGCAGCGCCTGGTCCTTCTCGGCGGCCAGGCGGCCGACGGTGCCGATGACGAACGCGTCGGCCGGGATGCCCAGCTCGGCGCGCACCGCCGCGCGCGCCTGGGCGTCCTCGCCGGGCAGCCGCGACAGATCGACGCCGTTGTTGACCACGCGCAGCTTGCGCTCGGGGACCTCGCGCGCGTCGCGCGCCGCCTGCGCGGTGAGCTCGGAGACCGCGACGTACATGTGCGCGAAGCGCGCCGCGCTGCGGCGCAAGAGCAGCTTGCGGCCGCGGTCGGGGTTGATGCCGTGCTTGGTGTGGATCACACACGCGCGCGCGATGCGGCCGGCGGGCGCCGCGTACACCAGCGGCTGCGGGTTGTGCGAGTGGACCACCTGGACGCGCTCGAGCAGGAACATCGCCGCCAGCCGCGGCACCAGCCCGACGTCGACGCGGAAGCCCTTGGGCGCGCTGACCAGGCGCACGCCCGCGGCGCGGAACTCGTCGGCGAGCGGCCCGTGCGGCTCGGGCGCGAGCGAGACCGCCAGCACCTCGTGGCCGGCGCGCCGCTGTGTGCTCGCGAGGTCGAGCGCGACCCGCTCCTGGCCGCCCATGCCGAACGACGACAGCACGTGCGCGATGCCGAGACGCGAGCCGTTCACGGGCGCCTCGCCGGCTACCGACCGACGCCGCGGATCATGACCCACGGCGTCTTCAGGATCACCGTCAGCTCGGTGATGAGGAACTGCTTGAAGTCGTCGAGCGTGGCGCCATAGGCGACGTCGAACAGCAGCTTCATGCGCATGTCGTCGGCAGTCGAGCCCTCGGTGCCCTCGAGATCGAAGGGGTTGGTCAGCTGCTCCTCGAGCTCGGCCGCGGGCGTGCCCTCGAGCGCGCGGCCGGTGTAGCCGAGCGAGACCTGCGCCAGCCCGGTGATGCCCGGCTTGACGTCGCGCATGCGCTCCTCGAAAAACGGGATCGCGAGCGCCAGGTTGCACAGCAGCTCGGGCCGCTCGGGGCGCGGGCCCACCAGGCTCATGTCACCGAGCAGGACGTTCACGAGCTGGGGCAGCTCGTCCAGGCGCGACTTGCGCAGAAAGCGTCCGACTCGTGTCACGCGTGGGTCGTTCTCGCTCGCGAGCACCGCGCCGGTGTACTTCTCGGCGTCGACGCGCATGCTGCGGAACTTGAACATCTCGAACTCGACGAACTGGAACTCGGACGTCCCGTTCTTCTTGTTCACGCCGAGCAGCTGACCCGCCCGACGCTGCCGAAACAGCACAGGGCCGGGCGATTCGATGTAGATGGCCGCGGCAATCATCGGCAGCGCGGGCGCCGTGAGAACGAGCCCCACAGCGGAGCTGACGACATCTAGCGCGCGCTTCGCGATCCGTACCTTCCAGTCCATGGGCCTCGTCGAGAGGTCTGCATCCTATCCGAGAACCTGTTAGCATGCAGCAGCGGGAGGAGCGCAGGGTTGATTCGATTGCGGGTACCGGGCCTGCTGAAGTATCGCGACCTCGCGGTTCGTACCGTCGCGGCCGTGTGCAAGCTCGCCTATGACGAACGTGGACCGGGCTCGCGCCGGCCTGGCTCGAACTTCGACGAGGAGGTCGTGTCGGCCTTCGGCGAGGCGTTCAACAACATCGCCATCCACGGCTACCGCAACCGGACCGCGGGCGATGTGGAGATCGAGATGCAGCTCTCACTCGACCGCATCACCATCCGCCTCATCGACTACGGCAACAGCTTCGACATCGGGCTGGTGCCCGAGCCCAACCTCGAAGCGCTGCCCGAGTCCGGTCTCGGCATCTTCATTATTCGCTCATTCATGGACGCAGTGGCGTATACACCGGGACAACCTAATGTCTTGTCCATGACGAAATACTTGACAGGTGATGAGAACCTCGGCTCTGGTTCCCAGCAAGGACAGACCCGCCAGTGATCGGCTATCGCTAATATGATCCGGGCCACTCAGAACCACGTGGGGAACCGCAAATGACGTTCTCGAGAACGGATAAAGGAACGGACACGGTGCTGCGGATCGAGGGGGTCCTCGATGCCGTGACAGCTCCGGAGATCCGCCCGACCATCGACGCGCTCATCGCCGAGAAGCGCCCGAGCATCGCGGTGGACCTGGCGGCGCTGCGGCTCATCGACAGCTCGGGCGTGGGGGCGATCGTGAGCCTCTTCAAGCGCGCCAAGGCCTACGGCGGCACAGTCACAGTGTCGGGGCTGAAAGACCAACCGCTCGCCATCTTCCGGCTGCTGCGGCTGGA
>JBKJOI010000932.1:0-5494 GCA_046595695.1 Haliangiales bacterium
GACCGGCGTCACCGGGCGCACCGGGCGCTCGGCGGCCCGGCGCCGGTCGAGACGCGCAATCGTCGCGGCTCCCGGCGCCACAGCCGCACTTTCTGCGCATTCTCGGCGCGCTGCCGGCACCCGCGCGGCTGGCACGAGCCTCGCAGAGCTGCCAGCGATGAAGTCTCGCGGGTGCATCATGATCGTCAGCGGCGATGCGCCGTCGCGCACGGCGCTCGAGGATCTCCTGGTCGACGATGGCTTCAGCGTCACGACCGCCGTGGACGGCGCAGGTGCGGCGCGGGTGCTGGAGGCGCTCGCGCCCGACGTGCTCATCATCGATGGGGGCATGCCCGGAACCAGCACGGCGGCGCTCGCGCGCGCCTCGCTCCTGCAGGAGCGTGAGCGGCCGGTGCTGCTGCTCACCACGCACGAGCCGTGGAACGTCGAGCGCCGGGACCTGGACGAGGGCCGGTGCATCCCGATCACCAAGCCCGTCGACTTCGACGCACTGGTCGTGCTGCTCGACAGCCTGCTCGCGCTCGCGAGGTCGCGGCGTCCCTGAGCGGGGCGGGCCGCACGCCTGGCGAGACGCCTCGCACCCGGTCGTGGCGCACGCGCCCGCAGCGCCGCTGGCTCGACGAGTGCAGCGTCCAGAGTTCCGGAGGACCATGGCCACCACCGATCGCCGTACCATCACCGAACCCTTCAAGATCAAGGTCGTCGAGCCGCTGCCGCTCTTGTGCCGCGAGGAGCGCGAGCGCGTGCTGGCCGAGGCCGGCTGGAACCTGTTCCTGCTCGAGGCACGCCATGTCACCTTCGACTTCCTGACCGATTCGGGCACCACGGCGATGAGCGCCGCGCAGTGGGCCGCGATGATGATCGCCGACGAGAGCTACGCCGGCTCGCGCAGCTTTCATCGCCTCGCCGAGGTCGTGCGCGCGCTGACCGGCCTGCCGCACCTGGTGCCGACACACCAGGGCCGCGCCGCCGAACGCCTGCTGTTCTCGCTCTTGATCAAGCCGGGCAGCAAGGTGCCCTCGAACAACCACTTCGACACCACGCGCGCCAACATCGAGCAGCTCGGCGGCGAGGCCGTGGATCTGGTCTGCGCCGAGGCGCGCGAGGTGCGCACGCCGCACCCCTTCAAGGGCAATCTCGACGTCGATCGCCTCGACGACTTCTGCCGCCGGCACCGCGCCGACATCCCCCTCGGCATGATCACGATCACCAACAACACCGGCGGCGGCCAGCCGGTCTCGCTGGCCAACCTGCGCGCAGTCGCCGAGGTCTACCGCCGCCACGGCATCCCCTTCATCGTCGACGCCTGCCGCTACGCGGAGAACTGCTGGCTCATCAAGCGGCGCGAGCCCGGTCAAGGCGAGCGCAGCGTGCGCGCGATCGCGCGCGAGGTCTTCGACCTCGCCGACGGCTGCCTGATGAGCGGCAAGAAGGACGGCATGGCCAACATCGGCGGCTTCATCGCGCTGCGCGCCGCCACGTGGCTGCCGCACCTGCGCAGCCTGCTCATCCTGACCGAGGGGTTCCCGACCTACGGGGGCATGGCCGCGCGCGATATGGAAGCGCTCGCCGTCGGCCTGGAGGAGGCGCTCGACGAGCCCTACCTGGCGTACCGCGAGGCGGTGGCTCGCTACGTCGCCGATGGGCTCGCCGCGCTCGACGTGCCGACGGTGCAGCCGCCCGGGTGCCACGCCGTCTACGTCGACGCGGGCGCGCTCTTGCCGCAGATCCCGGTGCACGAGTATCCGGGCCAGGCGCTGGCGTGCGCGCTGTACCTCGCGGAGGGTATCCGCGCCTGCGAGGTCGGCTCGGTGATGTTCGGCAAGATGGTCGGCGGCAAGCTCGTCCCCGCGGCGCTGGAGCTGGTGCGGCTGGCCTTCCCGCGGCGCGTCTACACCCAGGCGCACATGGACCATGTGCTCGAGGGCATCGCCGAGGTCGCCCGCGAACGCCGCCACATGCGTGGCGTGCGCATCGTCGAGGAGCCGCCGTTCCTGCGCCACTTCACCGCGCGCTTCGCGCTGCTGCCGGAGTGAGCGAGGCGGCCGCGCGCGCCGCGCGCGCGACCTGCGCCTGGCCCGGTCAGAAGACGAACGGCAGGTCTACCTGGATGATCTGGTAGCTCGCGTCGCCCATGGGGGCGTCGATCGCGCGCGCGTACGAGATACCGGGACGTAGCTTGACGTCGCCGACCTTCCACCAGCCGCGCAGGCCCACCAGCCAGGACACCTGGTCGCGCCGGCTGCCGTCGGCGGCCACGAACGACGGCGTGGTCAGCCAGCGCTGGTAGTGCAGCTCGCCGCTCAGCGCCAGCGGGCCCCAGAAGGCCCAGCCGGCGTGCAGGCCGGTCGTGAAGTTCGTGCGCGCGTCGTCCTGCTGGACGTCGCGCACGCGCACGAGCTCCAGCACCGTGGCCTCGCCGATCAGCGTGACCGGACCGCGCACCCAGCCCACGCCCACCCCGACGACCCCGGTCATGTAGTTGGTCGCGAACAGCGCGTTGTCCATGCCCTGGCGGGTCTGCACGCCCGACGCGGCCGCCGCGGCGGTCGCGGGATCCGCGTCGGCACCGCCGCCCTGGCCCAGCGGCGCCACCAGCACCCCGGTGAACGCGAGCTGCACCGGGAGCTCCCAGCGCGGCACCCACAGCACCAGGGCCGCGGGGTTGACGAAGGCGCTGGCGCTGGCGCCCTCGTCGGGGGCGAGCACGTTGGCGGCCAGGCGCAGCCCGACCGCGAGCTGGTCGCCGAGCCGCAGGTTGCCCTGCAGGATGGTGGTCACGCTGCGGCCACCTGCGAAGCTGGCGACCGCGGTGTCGCTGCGCACGACCGTCGCGGGCGCGGTCGGCCGCAGCAGCCAGGGCAACGACGGGGCCGGCCGCGGCGCCGACTGGGCCTGCGCGACCGAGGAGCCGGCGCCCGCGAGAACGGTCGTCAGCAGGGCAAGGAAGGAGACTCGACGCATCATGGACCTCCGGGAATGGGCACGACGATGCGCACGATGCGGACGCCCTCGCGTTCGCGCAGGATCGTGTCGCACCACTCGGTGCCGTCGTGGACGTAGCGAACCTGGACACCCAGGGCGTGCCCCGCGAGCAGCGCCGCGCGCGCCGCCACGAGATCGCGCGACGGTCCGCCCGCGCGCGCCTCGCCGCCGCCCTTCATGCGGACCTCACGAATCTCGGTCAGCGCGGCGAGATCGTCGAAGAGCGCCTCGACCCTGGCCCAGGGCACGAGCTCCGAGGCCACCGCGGGCAGGGCCGTGCTCATGGCGTGGGTCCTGCGAGGTCGGGCGTGCGCGCGGCTGCGCGTGGGCGCGGGAAGCGCTGCTCGAGCGCCGCGCTGGGCGCATGGCACTGGTTGCAGCTCAGCCGCGTGGGATGGCTGGTGGCGAGCCCGCGATCACCGGCGGGACCGTGGCAGCTCGCGCAGCGATCGCGCATCCACAGCGCGTGCGGCATCGTCGGTGGTGCGCCCGGCCACGCGCGCGTGCCCGGCCCCGCGGACGCGAGGCCGCGGAAGTCGTTCTCCGGCGGCGGCGAGCGCTCGGCGACGGGGCGGGGATCGCGGGCGACCACGTGGCACTGCACGCAGCTCGCATACGCCGGGTGGCTGATCGCGCGCGCCACGCGGCCGGCGATCACGGCGCCGCGCTGGTGGCAGGCCAGGCAGGCGGGCACGCCCTGCTGATCGATCGCGTGCGGGATGGTCGGCGGCGCGCCGTCGTAGGCGCGCCGCCCGGCGCGCCCGGCCACCGCGGCGGCGCGATCACCCAGCTGCACCGGATCGGTGAGCGCCGGCAACGCGGCGGCGAGCACGTCGAAGGCGGTGTCGTACATGCGCGCGCTCGCGCCGCGGCGCGCGCGACCCATCTCGGCGTAGCGGGGCATGGGCGCGTCGGAGGAAGGCACCGCGCCCACGCCCGCGCGCGTCGGCGGTCCAGGCGCGCGCGTCCCGGTCAGGAAGCCGACGCCAGCGACGGCCACGACGATCGCGGCCACCACCGGCCACGCCGGGGGCGGCAGCCGCCGCGGTGCACCGGGCTCGGTCATCGCGCGCCGACCACGCGCGAGACCCGCACCGCGCACTTCTTGTAGTCGGGCTGCTTCGACCACGGGTCGAAGGCCTCGAGCGTGACCCGGTTGATGAGCAGGGTCTCGTCGAAGAAGGGCACGAACAGCGAGCCCTCGACCGGCGAGCCGCGGCCGTCGATCCACACCGGCAGCGAGAGCTTGCCGCGCCGGCTCTCGAGCTCGACGAGGTCACCGTCGCGTACTCCGAGCCGCTTCGCGTCGTTGCGGTGCATCTCGACGTAGGCGTTAGGCATGGCGTCGGCGAGCTGCGGGATGCGCCGGGTCATGGTGCCGGAGTGCCAGTGCTCGAGCACGCGCCCGGTGCACAGCCAGAACGGGTAGGCGGTGTCGGGCACCTCGGGCGGAGCCTCCCAGGGGTGGAACCAGATCTGTGCGCGGCCGTTCTTGCTGGTCGAGTGGTAGAAGTCGAAGTCCTTGCCCTTGGCCACGTAGGGATCGTCGAAGCCGGCGAAGCGGAAGCGGGTCTCGCGCCACGACCCATCGGGCTGCTCGACCACCGGCCAGCGCAGCCCGCGCGCCTTGACGTACTCGGCGTAGGGCGCGAGGTCCTTGTGCTTGAAGCGGCTGAAGCCGCGATACTCGTCGAAGAGGCGCTCGTCGACGTTGACGTCGTAGTAGTGCTGGAAATCCCAGATCGGAACCTCCTTGCCCTTCGCATCGGCCATCGAGAAGACGAACTTGCCGTCCTTGTCCTTGGCGCCGGCGAAGCCCTGATCGAAGAGCCGGCGGGCCACGGCGATGGTCTGCCAGCAGTCGTCGCGCGCCTCACCGGGCGGCGCCACCATCTTGAACCACTGCTGCGTGCGCCGCTCCGAGTTGCCGAACATGCCGTTCTTCTCGACCCACATCGCCGAGGGCAGCACCAGATCCGCGGCGCGCGTGGTCTCGGTCGGGTAGACGTCGGAGCAGATGAGGAACTTGTCGGCGAGGCTGCGGCTCGGGTCGAACAGCTGGTTGCGGTTGGGCAGCGTCTGGCCCGGGTTGGTCACCTGCACCCAGATCGTGTGGATGTCTCCGCCTTTGTCGGTGGGCGTCGAGAAGCGCTTCCACATCTCGACGGTGTGGTAACCGGGTTTCTCGGCGATGCGCCCGGCCGGCAGGTTCCACAGTTTCTCCGCCTGCTGGCGATGCTCGGGCTTGCTGACCACCAGGCCGCCCGGCAGGCCGTGCGCGAGCGTGCCGACCTCGCGCACGGTGCCGCACGCCGAGGGCTGTCCGGTCAGGCTGGTGGGCGCGTCCCCGGGCCGGCCGAAGTGTCCGGAGAGCAGGTGCACGCCGTGCACGAGCGCGTTGATGGCGGTGCCGCGCGTGTGCTGGTTCATGCCCATGCACCAGAGGCTGGTGATGCGCACGTCGCGGCGACCGAACAGGTCGCCGAGCATGCGGATGCCGCTCGCCGGC
>JBKJOI010001009.1:0-2914 GCA_046595695.1 Haliangiales bacterium
TGTCCCACGCGCGCCATCAGCTCGGCTCCGCTCGCGCGCAACGAAGCCACCGGCCGCGAACGTGCCTGCACACCAACGAAGGCACCACCCGCCCGCACGCCCCCAATGGCCTCTGCCCAAGGCCGTGCAACGAAGGCACCACCCGCGCTCGGCCACGCGCCGACCGCCGCCGAAACGCGTCGACTCTGCTACACATGGATCCAAGGAACGTCCCGCTCCCTCCGCTCGCCTCCGCTCCCTCCGCTCGCCGCGCTCCCGCCCTCTTGCCCTTCCCGCGCTCCCCGCGCTCCACCCGCGCTTCTCGGCATCTCCGACCTGCTTCCCGCGGCCACGTCGACGCCAAGGCTGCGCCGTCAACCCGTCATCTTCACGGCGACGGCGGGACTAGATTAGAACCGGACGCGATCGTCCATCGGGTCCGCGGGCTCCGCCGCCCACGCCGGCTTGCCGGGGGCGGCCATCATGGGCGGCACGATGTCGACGCCCATCCAGGTCTCGAGCGCGGTGATCGCGGTGGCCTGGTCGGCCTCGGTCAGGCCGAGGATGCGCGAGCCGTGGTTGCCGGCGGGCTGCATGAAGCGGAACGAATCCTGCGCGCCACCCAGCTCGACCATGGCGGCGGTCCACGGATCGTTCTGACCGTAGATGAACATCAGGCTCGCGCCGGAGGTCGTGACCCAGTCGAGCACGTCGGCCATCGCCTGATCGTCGTAGCTGAGCGTGACGCCGGTGGCGGTGGTGTAGCTGGCGGGCACGTCGGTGCCCGCGTGCAGCATGAGATCGGCGAGGTGCGCCTCGGGGAAGCCCGGCCAGCCGAACTGCGTGCCCGACTGGTAGAAGTACGGCGTGTAGGCCAGGACCGAGTCGTCCGCGACGTTGCCGACGCTGGAGATGAGCTCGAGGAAGCCGAAGAGGTCGGCCGTGGTCGCGGTGCTGGGCGGCACGTCCGGGCACAGCGTCGCGTCGCCGTACTGCCAGAAGTAGAACGGCAGCTCGAGCACCGCGTGCTCGAAGGCGCGCTCCTTGCCGAGCAGGTCGAACGTGTAGCCGTTCTCGATGATCGACTGATCGACGAGCGCGAGCATCTCGGTACGGCGCACGAGCGCCTCGCGCTGGAAGTCGGCGAGCGCCTGGCGGCACGCGGCGTCGTCGCCCACCTGCGCGATGAAGGTCGCGAAGCGGGGGTCGGGCCCCGCGGTCAGCACGGGCGCGACGTAGGAGACGGTCGCGTCGACGTCGTCGGGGTAGAAGCGGCGGAAGAAGAGCGCGGTCATGCCGCCCTTCGACGCGCCGGTGGCCAGCCAGGTGCCGTCGTAGATGGACTTCAGGTCCACGTTGATGCGGTGGAAGTCGGCCGCGGCCTGCTCGATGTCGAGGAACGACCAGTCGGTGGGATCGGGGCGCGACGGCTCGAAGTAGCGGTGCTCGATCGAGAGCTGGTTGCCGACCAGCAGGCGGGTCAGCTCGCTGCGCCGGCCCTGCGTCGAGACGTAGTAGCCGCTCGAGAACTGCACCGTCGGCGCGTGCTCGTCGACGTGCAGGAGCGTCATGCGCTGGGTGAAGCGCTGGCCGGTCGGGTTGTGGTGGTCGACCGGCTGGTCGTAGTCGATGAGAAAGAAGCGGTAACCCTCGATCATCGTGTCGCCCTCGACCGCCACGAGGCCCGGGATGGCGTTCAGGCGCTCGAGCAGGTCGCCGGTGTCGGCGTCGTCGGCGGGTAGCGCGGCGTCGGGCACGTCGACGTCCGCGGCGTCAGACGAACCAGGCGCGGCGGCAGCGTCGGCAGCGCCGTCGTTGTCGTTGCCGCAGCCCGCGACAATCCCGGCCAGCGCCAGCACGGCGCACAGTGAACACGCACGAAACCCGATCATGGAAGAGGACCTCTCTCCCGACGCCCGAGCGGACCATGCCACGAGCGCCGCCCAGGTGTCCACCCGCGCCGCCTCACCGCTCGCCAGCGCCCGAGTCACCGGCGGTCACCGGCGGCCCTGCACCGCGGGCACCAGCATGGCCGCGAAGCGGCGCGGCGCGCGCACGCCACGCGCGCCCAGCCAGCTGTCGGCCTGGCGCATGAGCTGATCGCCCTCGCTCGCGCCCAGGAGCTCGCCCAGGCGGCGCCGTGCGGCGACCGCGTGCAGGTTGCAGTCGCGCGACTCGAGCGCGACGATGGCCTCGCGCAGCGCGAAGGCCGCGCCGGTGTCGTCGCCGGCGAGCCCGGCGAGGCTCGCGGCGACCATCCGCGCGAACGGCCGGCCGAGGCTGACGCGCGCCTTCACGAGCCGGCGCTGCGCCGTCTGCGCGCGCGCGATGTACTGCTTCTGCTCGACCGAGCCGGGCACGGCCTGCCACGCCGCGTTCACCGCGCCGCAGCCGAGCGACCACGCGGCCTCGAGCGCGACCATCGGCACGTTCAGGATGTGGCTGCGCGCCAGATCGGGCTCGCACGTGGTCACCCGGCGCCAGGCCGCCGCGCCGTCGCCCACGTAGAGCAGGCCCAGGGCCTCGCTCACCAGCACGTGCCAGAGCATCTGCGAGCCCACGTAGCTGGACGGCAGCCGCGCCGCGACCTCCTCGCGCGCCACCGCCTGGGCCTCGGGGTCGTCGGCGGCCAGGAAGCGCAGGGACGGCAGGCCGGTCTGCACGTCGACCAGCGCGTGCAGATCGCCGCGGTCACGCGCCTCGCGCGCCAGCGGTTCGGTGCGACGGCTCAGCTCGGGCAGATCGCCCAGGTAGGTCACCCCCCACAGCGCGATCTGCTCGGCCAGGTGGGTCTCGTGGTAGGCCTCGACGCAGCGCGCGCGCATGAGCTTCACGGCCCGATCCGCGGTGGCGCAGGCGGCGCGGAAGACCGCACGCTGATGCAGCCCCATCGCCTCGGCCTTGTGCGAGAGGCCGAGCGCGCGCGGGTCGTCGA
>JBKJOI010000014.1:0-3425 GCA_046595695.1 Haliangiales bacterium
GCCGAGGACATCTACGTCGTGCTGGTGCGCGACGAGATCGTCACGATCGAGGTCATGCGCGGCAGCCAGGAGCTGGTCTCGTGCGAAGTCACCAGCGTGGCGGCGTATCGGGCGGCCCATGCACTGACCAAGCCGAGGCGCCGCAGGCTCGAGCTCGCCATGAAGCTGGCTGCCGCTGCGCGCTGACGAGCTCACACGGCAACGGCGCGGTAACGGACGCGCGACCGCGCGGTGACACGGTGTCGTTCCGCCCGCCGATCCGCTAGAGTGCGCGCCTCATGCGACCCTGGAGCGAGAAACCCGGCCTCGGCGACGACCGCACTAACCCTGACGACTTCTGGTTTGTGCTCGTGCACGAGGCGCCCACCTGGCCGACGAGGCGACGCTGGCTATGGACCAAGCGTGTGCCCGGCGGCGCTGCGGCCCCGAACGCCGCGTCGGCGCGACCGGACGTCGAGCCGCAGTCTTCCGGATCCTCCGCCAACTAGGTATCGCCCGGCGCCCGCCGAATGACTCGGGTATCTTGAATGGTTGATGGGCCTCGGGTGGTATGTAGCCTATTGCCATCTGTGTGGCGACCCGCGCGTCGACCCGGGCACCCTTCGCGGCGCCGGTGAGCTCGGGTCTGTGGCACGCGGTCCGCGACTGCCAGTGAGCCGCGCCGCTCCCTGCCCCGCCCCCGGCGCTAAGCCGACGCGACGATGAAATCGACCACGTCGCCCACCGTCAGCGCCAGCACCTCGGCCTGCGGCTTGCCCGAGATCCAGGTGACGAAGTCGACGTTCTCGAACTCCTCCTGGATCATCGAGGCCAGCGAGACGAACTCGATGCTGTTGACGTCGAGATCGCCGCGGAACGTGCTGGTCGGGTGAATCTCCAGGTCGTCCTCGCCCATCACGTTCTGGACCATCTCGATCACGACGCCGACCACGGCGTCGCGCCCACGCGTCGCGTTCATGTTGCCTCCTCGAGGGGCTCCTGCGCCGCGGCCGGCTCGCGCACGCGCGCGCCGGGCAGCACGACGTCCCAGGCCAGGCCGAGCCGCTCGAGCACCCGGATGGCGTTCCACGACAGGTCGAACTCGCCGGCCAGGCCGTGACGAGCGCTGCGCTGGTGCTTGTGGTGGTGGTTGTGGTTGGACTCGCCGAGGGTGAACCAGCCCAGCCAGGAGACGTTGCGCGAGGCGTCGCGCGTCGACTGCGGGCGATCGCCGAGGCCTGGCCAGTGGCAGGCCGAGTTCACGATCCAGGTGGTGTTGCTGTTGATCACGAGCAGTGCCCACAGCCAGGCGAGACCCCACCAGCCACCCAGCACCCAGGCGGCCGTCACCTGGAGCGCGAACAGCCCCGGGATCACCAGCGGCCGGTCGATGAAGCGCATGAAGCGCTCCTTCTGTAGATCGCGCGTCACGCTCAGCCACCACGTCGGCTGCTTCCCGAACAGGCGGCCCAGATCGCTCAACAGGAAGCGCACCTGCAGGCCGAAACCGGACAGCGCGAACGGCACGCACAGCCAGGGGCGCCGCGTCCCCATCAGCCAGCCGCAGTGGGCATGCCAGAAGCCTTTGGTGGGCGAGTGCGGGTCATCGGTGGTATCGGAGAGCGCGTGGTGGATCCGGTGGGTGCCCACCCACGCCATCGGCGAACCGCTGTAGAGTGCCGCGAAGAACGTCAGGGTGTTGCGTAACCAGGGACTGGTCTTGAAAGACCGGTGCGTGAGGAGACGATGGTAGCCAATCGTGTTCGCCAGACCGCACACCATCAGGGCCAGGTAGAGCGCCAACAGCGCGATGAGCAGCTGGGGGTTCATCAGGGCACTACGCTACCCGCGAAGCTGGGCGCACGCGAGGCCTGGCCGCGAGTGCAAGCCCGGTGGCCCGAGCTGTCAAGTCCGGACAGTCGCCCGACCCTGGTGGCCCCGCACCAACCGACCTTCTCGCTGCGGCTGGTACGGCCCTTTTTGCGCCACCTGCAGAGCTATCCCGCGATCCCCGCGGCCACGCTCGACGCCCTGGGCCGGCGCACCGAGGACGACCGCATCCCGGTCCGGCGACTCCTGCAGCTGCTCGACGCGGCCGTCCGGTTCACCGGCGCCGAGGACCTCGGCCTGCGGGCGGCGAGCCTGATCGACCGCGGCGACCACGACGTGCTCGAGTTCGCCGCCTGCTCCTGTTCGACCCTGGCCGAGGCGCTCGACGCCATGCTGCGCTACACGCCGCTCGTCAACGACGCGGCCGACTTCTCGCTCGACGTACGCGCGGGCCGCGCCCGGCTGGACCTGCGCTCGACCGTGCCGCTCAGCCGCGCTGCCGCCGACTTCCAGGCCTGCGTGTTCGTGCGCGCCTTCCGCGCGTGGCTCGACGGTGCGCTGCCCGCCGGCACCGAGGTCTGGTTCCGCCACGCGGCCCCGGCGGACGTGCGCGCCTACGCCGACACGCTGGCCGGCGCGGTGGTGCGCTTCGCCGCGCCCGTCGACGCCATCCTGTTCGACGCCCGCGAGCTCGGGCGCGCGCTCGGCTCGTCGAACCCCAAGCTGCTGCACGTGCTGCGGCGCCACGCCGAGCGCCTGCTCGCCGAGGTGCCGCGCGCGGAGAGCCTGGGCGCGAGCGTGCGCAAGCTGATCGTCGCGCGCCTGGCCGAGGGCAACGTCACCGCCGACCACATCGCCGCGCACCTGTGCATGAGCCGGCGCACCCTCACCCGCCGGCTCGCCGAGGCCGCGACCACCTACAAGGCGCTGCTCGACGAGGAGCGCCGGCGGCTGGCGCTCGAGCTGCTCGCGACCACCGGGCTGGGCATCCGTGACATCGCGTTTCGCCTCGGCTTCTCCGAGACCGCCGCGTTCTCGCGCGCGTGCAAGCGCTGGACGGGCAAGAGCCCGGCCGACCACCGCCACCCGCGCTGAGCCGCGGCGGGCGGGACACCAGGCGCCCGCCCCGAGGTCAGTCGAGCTGCAGGTCCGCGGGCACGAACGGACCGATGCGCCCGTAGCAGTCGCCGTCGTGCTCGCGGTCGAGCGGCGTCAGCAGCGCGAGCCCGGGCAGCGCACCCGGGGCGTGGATCCGGAACGGACCCTTGTCGGCGGCGCGGCGGAAGCTGAGCTCGGCGCGGTGGCGGCTGGACCGGGGCTCGGGCGCGCGGCAGTCACCTTCACATGCCTGGCCGCCGCCCTCGGAGTAGCGGACGACCCGGTAGGTCGCCTCCACCATGACCGTGCGCTCGCGCCATCTCCCCGGACACACCCGCAGGTCGTCGACGACGACAAGCGTACCCCCGCCGTCGACGCAGGCCGACGAGGACGTCGCGTGCGCCGCAGCCGTGACGAGCAGCCGCGAGACCTCGACCGATAGCGCGAGCGGCGCCTGGCAGTTTGTGGCCAGCTCGGCGGGCGCCGAGGCCTCCCCCGCCCCCCCCCCCCCCCCCCCC
>JBKJOI010000051.1:0-8407 GCA_046595695.1 Haliangiales bacterium
CACGTTGACCGGGCGCGTCCCGTCGTAGCCGAGCACCGTCGCGGCCGCACCGGCGCCGCTGCCCAGCCCGACGAGCACGAGGAGCCAGCCGAGTGCCTGGTAGACGCGGACGACGCGCGCGCCGACGCTCTCCGCGCAGGCCTCCTTCTGTACCGCCCGCACCCAGTCGCCGAGGAGCGCCCTGCGCGCCGCCAGGTCGCCGGCCTGCATCCGCTCGTCGGCGTGGATGGCCAACCCGATCCGCCGGTCGCGCCGCCTCCGGTCGTCGCGGTTGCCGTCCTTGTCGCGGAGCAGCTGCAGCTCCACGTCGAAGAGGTCCCTCAGCTCCAGGCGGCCATGGCCCACGTGGGACAGTAGCACGCCCCTTGGCCCCCCCCCGACAGTCAGCCGACGGCGAGCGGCTGCGGACAGTAAGCACACACGTAGAGATCGGGGGTCATCGAGCTGAGGACGAGCCGACAAGGGACAGTCGCACGGCATCTACCACGCAGGCCCGTACGTCAGCACCTACCACCAGAATGGCAGTTACCGCACCGCTGACGCCGTGGCCACGCTGCTGATCAATGGCGCAAACTACCTCGCCGGCGTCACCAGCTCGGGCGACATTTCGTCGACCCTGAGTGGCTCGCACACGCTGCAGCGCAACTGACGCCCCCCGCCGCCGTGACGCCCGGTGCCGGCGCCGTGGCGTCAGGGCGCGGGGATCACCTCGTTCAGGAGCATCAGCGAGGAGCCGGCAGAGCGGAGAATCTTCGGTCCCGCGCACCGGCAACGGCTGGCGCTGCGCGCGCTGCTGCCCGAGCACGTGGACCCCGGGGCCATACGCCAGCGAGCGTGGGGTCTCCGAACGAGGTGCGACAGCCTGCGCTTTCGTCACGCATTCACCCGCGAATCAGGCCGACGATGAGCCGCACCAGCGAGAGGTGACGAACCACGCGTGAAAGCCGTCGACGACGGCCCCGCTCGGCAACCTGATCGAATCCGAGACGGAGCGTGGCACCGGTGTGTCGCCCGGCCGTGTCGGTGACACGCTCGTGTGGCGACGGTGGCCCTCGTCGATGCACCTCGATGCGGGCCAAGCCCGCGTGATCGCAGGGCTGTGCGATCGGCACTGCGTTTGCACAAGAGGCGGCCGCAAGCGAACTCACAGGAGTGCCCCTCATGCGTCCGAAAAGCCCTTCGAAGCCGATCGCCGAACCTCACGCTCGCCCGCGCGGAACCCGCCGGCTCGCCGCAGCCCTCGCGCTGGCCTTTGCCGCCGGCTGTGGCGAGCTGGAAACCGAGAACGCACTCCCCGACGAAGCCTTCTCCACAGCCCCCGCGCCCGTCCTCTGGTCCGCGGGACTCGAGTCGTACGGCATCTTCACCATCCTCAAACCGGCCCAGCACGCCGCCTCGCTGGTCCGCGACAAGTTCCTGGGCTGGGACCGGACGTCGGTGCGCCTCACGGTCACCCCGTCGCCCACCCTGCTCGGCTTCGCGCCCGGCAAGGCGCTGGTCGTGGACGGGCTCATTCCGGGCGCCTCGAGCTACCCGCCCCTGGCGTTCGGCGCCTTCGACGGCAGCAAGGTGCCGCCGCTCGGCAACGGCAACGGCAGCGACGTGCTCGTGCTGAGCTTCGACGCCTGGTTCGCGACCTTCGGTAGCACGGTCAGCGCGTTCGCAGACCTGACCTCGACGCCGACCGTGACTCGTCGGCAGGTCCCGTCGCTGACCATCCCGTCGCGCCAGCTCCTGCGCGTCACCGTGGTGGCCAACCGCTCGCAGCAGACCATCTGGCTCCCCGACCTCGACGACGACGGCGAGATCTCGAGCGCCGAGACGCTGGCGCCCGATCACATGACCGCCTACTACCGCCTGCCGAACGGCACCTACGGCCTGGCTCACCCCGGCCAGCCGGCGGCCGCGCTGGATCCCGCCGCGTTCACGTCGATCCGCTGGCACATCACGCAGGGCCTGGTGTCGGGCGCGCTCTACGACGACTTCCTGCTCGCCCACGACCCGCGCACCCGGGTGAACGGCGTCCCCGTGCTCGAGCTCATGCCGGCGGGCAAGCAGCCGCCCGTCGATCCCCAGGATCCCGCCGATCAGGCCGGCGAGGTCGCCCTCGAGCTCCTCGACGACGATCTCGAGCTCTTCGAGCCGGTCCTCGATCCCGCCGAGTCGCGCAGCCTGCGCGAGCAGTTCAACTGGTCGACCACGTCGGCCTGGCCGGAGGGGCCGGAGGCGACTCCCGCGCTCTTCTACAGCATGCTCTACGTGACCGATCCCGGGCAGCGGGCGGCCCTCGACGAGGCGGGCGTTCACTGGGACGCGCTGCCGCTCTTCTCGGAGGAGATGCGCAGCTACGACGGTCGTGTCGGCGTCTTCGAGCACGAGCCCGACGACATCGGTGGGCACTGGGTCTACGCCCTCCTGCCCGGGTCGGTCTTCAACGTGATCCGCGAGGAGGCCTTGACCGGCAACGTGGTGTTCGATGCCGTCATCCAGCGCCCGATCCCGGAGGTGGACGCCAAGAACCCCGACGGTTCGTTGAGCTACCACTGGCTCGGCTCGCAGGGCGGGCTCTACGCGGCCGCCGTGCAGGAGGACGCGCCGAACGCCGCGCCGGCACCCATCTTCAAGCCCGACTACGACGAGGCCGAGGAGGCCGAGCAGGCCGCCGTGGCGGCGGGTGGCGAGCAGCCCCAGATGACGCCGCGTCGCTTCGGCCGCCGGCTGCGCAAGGCCTTCAAGAAGGTCGTCGACAAGGGCAAGGACGTGGTCAACAAGGTGCGTGAGGGCGTGAGCAACGTCGTGGAGCTGGTGGCGCCCGAGGTCGACCTCGACTTCGAGGTGACGGTGCTGAACTCCGACAGCGGCTTCGACCGCAACGCACCCATGGCGCGCGGCTGGGGCCCCGAGATCGGCCGCGCGCTCAGCCTGCCCGGCACCGAGCTGCGCGTGCGCCAGGGCAAGGTCCTGCTCAACCGGGCCAAGGTGAACAAGCACGGCAAGGCCAGCGTCACCGTGATCAAGAAGCTGAAGACCGACGTGTGCATCGTGATGTCGAACCACGCCGCCGAGCTGACCACCTTCCTGATCGAGACGCGGATCTGCGACTTCTCCGGCTCGAACCTCGGGCGGGTCAAGGGTGACCGCAAGATCCACTTCAAGGTCCGGCATGGCTTTTCCAGCGTGCTGGCGCAGATGACCGACGCCTACGAGTACATGGAGCGTATCGAGGGCAAGAAGATGCATCGCGCTTCGGTGCTCGTGGGGCGCTTCGCCGACCTGTTCAGCAGCGGCGCCTCGTATGCGCCCTGCTTCGACTTCTTCAACATGCGCCTCCGCGCCGAAGGTGTGGCCACCGACGTCGGTGTGATCACCCTCGATGGCGCCCTCGCCGCGCTGGGCGTGCCTCCTGTGGCCAGCGCTCTGGTGTGGGCCGCCGAGTTCATGACCGGCGTCGACATCGTCATCCGCGACGAGAGCGAGAACTCACGCGGCGTGCCGACCCACGAGTACGGCCACTTCGCCATGTGCAGCCTCATGTACACGAAGAGCTTGCGCCTGTTCAGCAACGTCAACGCCGACATCATCCACAAGACCGTGGGTGGCGGACGCGACGCCGGCCACGACGTGCTGGCGATCAACGAGGGCTTCGCCGACTACGTGACCACGCAGGTCGTGGGCGGCTTCAACTACTGGGAGGGCGCCAGCGGCACCGGTATCTGGACCAAGGGCGTCTTCTACTGCGATCCCGATTCGCAGAGCTGCGCCGACGACAACGTGGGCGGCACCCTGGGTGGCGAGCAGACCACGCCCAATACCGGCAAGCTGAGCGAGGTGCTCAACTTCAAGGCCGCGCAGGTGATGACCTACCTCGTCGACGTCGCCGACGGCCACACGGGCGGCGGCGACAGGCCGGGCAACGGCGCGGCCTTCGACCACAATGGCACGCACCTCGTCCCCGACACCGGCGGCACCCTCACCCGCAACGACGAGCAGGTGGCCCTCGGCCAGGGCTGGCTGAGCTCGTTCGTGGCCAAGCTGCACAACCGCCGCGTGGCGGGCGGCGTGAGCTGGCGGCTGGACCGCAAGGAGTTCTTCAAGGCGCTGAACGACCTCGTCGTGGCGAATTCGAGCCGCCGCCAGGCCTGCGACCTGTGCGAGCTGCACCTCGACAATCAGTTCTGCGACGCGGCCGGTTACTCGACGTTCGCCTGCACCACGCACGTGCTGACCGCGCAGGTGCTCGGCACGGGTACGGTGACCTCCAGCAACGCCGGCCGGGTCAGTCCGGCGCCGATGAGCTGCACCGCGACGGGCGGCGTCTGCTCGGCCAGCTTCGACACCGGCACCACGGTGACCCTCCAGGCCACGCCCGGAACGGGACAGGCGTTCGTGGGCTGGACGGGCGCGTGCGCCGGCCTGAGCACGAGCTGCACGGTCCACATGGACCGCGCGCGTTCGGTCGCGGCGATCTTCCAGGGCGTGCCGGTCAAGGTCACCTTGACCGTGGCGCTCAGCGCCGGGTCGGGCTCGAGCGGCCTCCTGACCTCGGCGCCGGCGGGCATCAACTGCCACACGAGCGGCTCTCCCGGCACCTGCAGCATGCAGCTCGACGTGGGCACCCACGTCACCCTGGACGGCACCATTCACGACGCGCACTTCCTCAGCTTTGGCCAGAACACCGTCTGCGCGAGCGCTGGTGATGACTTCACGTGCACGTTCGACATCGTGAGCAACACCCATGTCACCGGCACGTTCTGGAGGCTTCTGTGATCGCCCGGGCCGAGTGACCCGGCCCGCCTGCAGGCTGTGAAGGCGCTCGCCCATCGACGAGGGCGAAGCCTGCAGGCGGCGGAACGCCGCGCTACGGCGTGGCTTCGCAGGTCGCGTCCTGGAACGAGAGGCACACGTTCTGCTCACAGACGAGCGACAGCCACTCGAAGGACACCGTCTTCTAGGCGCACGTTGACCCGGGCGCGCCCGAGCTCGACGACGAGCACTCGCGTGGCGCGGGCGGCGCCGATCTGGCCGAGCGAGCGCCTCGGCGGCGGCGCTGCGCAGCGGCCCCTGGCCGAGGTTGAGCGACCTGCGACGTGGGCCCGAGCCGTGGTTCGTCTGCACCGGCGACACGCTCTTCGTGGGCGCCGTGGGTCGACCCGATCTGCCCGGACACGAGCGCGATAACGCCGCCGAGCTGCACCGCAGCGTGCGCGAGAAGCTGCTCGCGCTCCCCGATGCGCTCGAGATCTATCCCGCGCACTTCGCCGGCTCGGCCTGCGGGGCGGGCAACAGCGGCAAGCCGATGAGTACGCTCGCCTTCGAGCAGCGCTGGAACCCGCTGCCTCGCGCTTCCCGCGGCCGAGTTCGTCGACGAGGTGGGCGGCAGCGCGCCGCCGAAACCCGCCGGCATGGATGAGCTGATGAAGCTCAACCGGGGCTAGCTCACTTCTGGTACCGCAGCACCGACACGCGCGACCAGGCCCACTCGCCGGCCGGGACGCTGTCCGCGGCAGCCGCGTGGACCTTCGTGAGCCACTGCGTGGACGGCGGCAGCGGGCGGCTGATCGTTCTGCGCTTCCGCCTGGCCAGTGGACGCCGATGTTGTGCTCGCAGACGTACCCGGTCGTGACCCTCGACCTCGATGACGTGGAGCTGCTCCTGGATCCTGCTTGCCCGCCTCGAGGCGCGGCCCGGCCCGCGCCACCCGTCGGCCGAGGCATCGAATAACTAGTCGAATATTTTGAGCTTTCTTATTTGTAGTAACATTGTAACCATTGGGACCCAGGAGGTGCCTATGAAGCGATTCAGTCTCCTGGTCCTGGTTCCAGCTCTCGCAGGCGCGGGGCAGTGTGGAGGCGGCTCGGCCGACCTCGTCGACGCGGGCCCGAGACCCGACGCAGACCCGGCGGCACCCGATTCGGGTCCACCCTTCACCGGTGATCCCGCCGCAGATGGACCGTTCCAGGTCTACGAGCAGGGCGTCACGATCCCAGGTCCGCTCGGCAACATCACCGCCACGGTCTACGCGCCCTCGCACGACGGCGCGACCGTCGCGACCGCCGACGGCCCCTTTCCTCTCGTCGTGGTGATGCACGGGTTCACGGCGTCGCACCCGGTCTATGCACCCTTCTCGCGCCACTTCGCGACCTGGGGCTTCCTCGCCGTCGGCATCGACTTCACCGACGACGGCGACCATGAGGACGACGCGCGCGAGGCGATGGCCGCGATCGACTGGGCCACGGCGCCGGGCACGCTCGTCGGCGCCGCGGTCGATCCGACGCGCATCGCGACGGCGGGGCATTCGCTCGGCGGCAAGATCGCCTTCTTCGCCGCCGTGCTCGACCCGCGCGTGCGCGTCGTGATCGGCTGGGATCCCGTCGACTCGGGCGGGCCACCCTGCTTCATCGATCCGAACGCCTGCCAGCAGTGGTCGATCGCGCCCAACTCGTACGCGGGCGACACCGGCATGATGGACGGGTTGCACGTCGCGACGCTCATCTTCGGCGCCCCGGTGGGCGCCTTCAACCCCGAGGAGCACCACGCCAAGCGCTTCTGGGAGGGCACCACGTCACCTGGGCTCTTCGTGCTGTTCCCGTCGGGCGACCACCTGCGCTGGCCCTCGGGCGACCCGGAGCAGCGGGTGACCAAGCGCACGCAGGTCGCGTGGCTGCTCCAGTACTTCAACGGGATGAGCGACCTCGAGCCGTACTTCGAGGGTGCGGTCATGCAGGCCGACGTGCTGACCGGCAAGGTCGCGGTGGTCGCGAAGTAGCGGCCGCGCGTGGCGGCAAGTGCCCCTCAGACGCGCGCGCCGCCCTCGCGCTCGAACAGGTGGAGCTGGTCCCTGCGAAAGACGAGGCCGACCGCGTCGCCCTCGGCCACCGGAGCGTCGGCGGACGCGAGGACGCGCTCGGTGGGCAGGCCGGCGCCGATCTGCACGTGGACCAGCAACTCGCACAGGACAGGCATGTCCATGAGCGGCGTTGTGGTCCCCGCCAGGTAGGAGCTTGTCCCACGTCGCACGAGGCGCGCCGACCCTCAAGAACCGTGACCTCCGGTCGATGGATCCCCTGCCGGCCCATGAACATCAGGAGCTTTGACACTCTCGGTTCGGCGCCCGCCTCCATGGGCGGCCTCGCGCTCATCAGCGAGGTCGGGCGCGGCGCGCAGACGATCGTCTACCGGGCGGAGCGCAACGGGGAGCTGTACGCCGTCAAGGTGCTCCACGAGACCTCCGACGAGGGCGCCATCACGCGCTTCCGGCGCGAGGCCGCCGTGCTCGCGTGCCTCCGCCACCCGGGGCTGCCGGCGATCGTGGCGCTCGAGGAGCACCGTGGCCAGCCCTACCTGGTGATCGAGTTCATCGACGGCGAGACCCTGGCCGACGAGTGTGAGCGCGGCCCCATCGACGAGGCCCGCGTCGTCGAGATCGCGCGCACGCTCGCCGGCGCCCTGGGCGAAGTGCACCGCCACGGGCTCGTCCACCGTGACATCAAGCCGGCCAACGTGCTCGTAGACCGGGCCGGCAAGCTCAAGCTCATCGATTTCGGCTTCGCCGCGCGCGCGGGGCTGGTGTCAGGCACCGACGCGACCGGGACGCTGCTCTACTGCGCCCCCGAGCAGACGGGCCTCATCAAGCGGCTGGTCGACGCCCGCTCCGATCTCTACGCCCTCGGAGCCGTGCTCTTCGAGGTCGCCGCGGGTCGCGCTCCGTTCCAGGCCGACAACGTCGCCGAGCTGGTGCGACACCACGCGCTGACTTCGCCCCCCGAGCTACGCTCGCTGCGTCCGGCGTTGTCGCCGGCGATCTGCAGCCTCATCGCGCGGCTGCTCGCCAAGGATCCCGCTGACCGCTATCAGAGCGCCGAGGCGCTGCTCGCCGATCTGGAGCGCCTCGACGAGCTGAATGCCGCCGCCAGGAGTGGCGCCGCCCGCCCGTCCGCAGCCGTCGCGAGTAGCGTGCGCACGCCGGCGACGCCCCTCATCGGCCGTGCGGACGAGACCAGCCAGCTGCTGGCGGCGTGGGCTCGCGGCGGCGTCGTGGTGCTGGCCGGCACGGAGGGCAGCGGCAAATCCCGGCTCCTCCGCGAGCTCGAGGCGCGTGTCGAGGGTGCCGCCGAGCTGGTGCTGCGCGGCCACTGCACCGAGGCGGACCGGCTGCCGCTCGGACCCCTGCGGGCCGCGCTCGACGAGCACGTGCAGCGGCTCTCGCGCAGGCCCGCCGCGGCCCGCGTCGACGAGATCGCGCGCCTGCGCCGCGCCGCCGGCAGCAGCCTGGCCGTCCTCGGCGACTTCTCGCCGGGCCTGCGCACGCTGCTCGATGGCGCGGCCGCCGTGCGCGTGGCGTCGCACAGCCACGAGACGTTCTACGACGCGATCGCGGACCTGCTGATCGCTCTCGGCAGCGAGGGCG
>JBKJOI010000077.1:0-8919 GCA_046595695.1 Haliangiales bacterium
AGGCTCATATATGCCTTAATTCGCATCGAGGAATCAATACGAAAATAGGTGAGCGGGATCGAGGGCTTCGGGCAATATCCGCTCGATGCCCGACTCGCTCGTCCTCGCCCCGACCCCGGATGCACGTGTGTTCATCGCGCCCGACGGTACGCGCCACACACCGCCCGAGGACTGGGCCTGTCTCGCCCCCGGCGACGCCGGGCTCACCCGCCGGGTCAAGCAGGCCGGTCCCTCGTGGGCGGTGCTCGAGAAGCGCGGCCGCAAGCTGTTCTCGAAGGGCCTCTGGGCGCCGCGCGCGAACCTCGAGGCGGCGCGCGCCGCGCTCGACGCGGAGCGCTCGACCGACGCCTACGCCAGGCGACGGCAGACCGACACCGCACGCCGCGAGCGCAAGCACGCCGAGTACGCGGTGTCGTTCGAGGAGGAAGTGCGCACGTTCCTGCGCTTCGCGCCGCGCTGGCAGGCACTCGCGCACTCGCTCGCAGCGCTGGTCGCCGCCCACGCCACGCCGGTGGGCAGCGGCACGGTCGCGCGCACCGAGCGCATCCCGATCGAGCGGCGCGCCGAGGCCGCGGTGATCGCGTGGATGCGCCACCAGACGACCGCCTACGAGCGGCTCGCGATCCCGCGCATCAAGGGCGCGCGCCGCGAGGTGCGCCGCGAGCTCGCCGAGATCTCACGCGCCGTGCTCGACCAGCACCGACGCGACGCGCCGCACGCCGGCGCCGGCTGCCCGCTCTGCGCGGCGCCCGCGCTGCTGCGCTGAGCGCCGCCGGCAGGCGGCTCCTCGAGGTGCGCTCGGCGCGTTCAGCGCTCCCCGGCACCGACATCGCCCGCGCGGAGCTTCTTCGCATCGGGCACGGACTTCTTGTAGACCTTCTCGGCATCGCGCGGGAGCGGTGACTTCCTCGGGTTGAAGTCAGCGTGCCCCTGCACGTGCGCATTCCGCGGCGGCATTCACGGGCACGAGCTCGTGGCCGCCTTCGAAGAAGAACCGGTCCTCCTCGGCGTGCCAGACGTCGCGATCTACGTAGTGCGGCAGGCCGCGATCCGACTGGCGCGCGATGAACGGCGTGCCGATGGCCCAGCCGATGCCGAGCGTGCCGTTGCCGGCGGTCGAGGCGTAGGAGAGCGTGAGGTTCGGCGTGACCCCGGCGCGCCCGGGCGCGAGCCCGAGCGGGATCGCGAAGGTCGCCGCGCCCGAGGCGAGCTCGGGCGTGAAGGTCTCGCCGGTGCCGCCGACCGAGCCAGAGCCGCCGAGCAGCGGGATCGCCTGCGGCGTGGACGCGCTCTTGCTGCCGCCCGGTGAGGCCAGCAGGGCCGCCGTGACCGCGCTCGCGCGCGGGGCGACGTGCACCGGCAGCGCGGAGGCCGCCAGGCCCGGGTGGGCCTCGCTGGGTCCATCGGGCTCACCGCCTGCGGCAGCGGCCTCCGCCTCGAGCGGCGCGGCGGTCTCCTGCGCACCGAGCGCGACCGCCGGCGGCGCCGCGAGGGTGACGGCGAGCAGGGCGGAGAGCGCCCGGCGAAACGGCGAGTACAGCGTCGTGCGCCCGGTGGTCGAAGGGAGCGGCTCGGGGCCAGCGTGCCTCTGCATCGCCCGGCGTCGTGCAATAAGCAAACCGACCGAACGCCGCCGCGGCGAGGCTGCGTTGCCCATGTCGAGGTCGACGTCGACGACCTCGTGGGCTCACGACGTCGCGCCGGCCGCAGTTGTCTAGCCGAACTGCCTAGTCACATTGGCTAGACAACTCGCGAGCTCGATGCGCGGGAGTCGCGTCACGTCTCGCGCCGCCGTGCACCCACGCAACGCGCCCGGACGACCTCGAGCGCGGGCACACCGCGTGCACAGCAACGCGAACGCCAACCCTGCCTCGCCAGGAGAATGATGAATGCTGCGTAGAACATTGGTCGCGTTGCTGGTGGTCCTATCTGCATGCGGTGACGAGGTCGCCGAGCTGCCCCAGATCGACGCGGGTGCCGAAGCGCAAGGCGATCAAGACGAACGCGATCGCACGGCGCGGCAGGCGCTCGGCGCGAGGGTCCTGATCGGAGGCTCCGAGGTCGCGGCGCTCTCGCTCAGCGCCAAGTCGCTCGCCCGCGACGTGATCCTGCAGGACTGCTTCGAGTCGCTGCAGAAGTCGCCGGGCGGCATGCCCTTCGGGACGACGAGCGGCATCACGCCCGGCTGCAGCTACGACACCATGATGGGCCCGCAGAACGGCAGCAACACGCCGCCGAGCTTCAACTCGCTCCCCACCAGCACCGACCCCAACGCCTGCCACGTCGCGCTCTGCCGGGCCGAAGCCGCGCTGTGCGTGTCCAACCGGCTGCTCGAGCTGTCCGCGACGGTGACGCCGACGACGCTCTCGGCCAAGGTCGACCCGACCAAGCTCGACGGCAAGTCGAGCACGATCGCCGGCGCCACGCCGGCGATCCTCGTGGTGCCCCCGCAGGACAGCGAGTCGGGCGTGGCGCTCAACGAGCAGGCCTTCCACTACGCCGCGTGGGCGGTCACCGCGTCGGCCGAGAACCTGCGCAGCGGCGCGGGTCGCACCACGACGATCGGCACCTGCACGTCGGCGACGATCATCAACCAGATGGCGGGCATGTCGTACGGCGAGGTGTTCGCCAGCCTGTTCACCGAGGCCGCGCTGATCGGCAGCGAGAGCGCGCGCGCCGCCGTGAAGTCGCACGTGGCGGTCGCGCAGGCGGACTACTCGCGCATCCCCGACAAGATCACCGCCTCCAAGATGGCCTGGCTGCAGCCGGACATGTCGCGCGCCCGCGCGGTCCACCTGCTCGTCGGTGGTGGCCTCAACCAGGGCCTGGGCGACTACCGCACCTCGCTGTCGGCGCCGACGAGCTCCGCCAACAGCCTCGCGGTCTGCCCGCAGGAGCCGCCGACCGGCGCCGACGCGCAGGCCTGGGAGCTCATCAAGATCAGCGCCGCGTACCCCGGCCTGCTCGCCAATGCCACCGTCTCCTTCAAGGCTCTGTGGGACAGCGGCGGCGGCATCGACGTGCCGATGCGCGTCCGCCTGGCCGAGCGTCTGGGGGATGCGAGCCTCGCGACCATGAGCGCCGGCGAGTTCCTCGAGCGGCGCCAGCTCAGCGACAACAACTTCCGCGCCGCACGCGGCTACATCACGCAGGAGCGCCGGGCCTTCGCCCGCGACGACGCCGCGACCCTGCCGCCGCAGGCGCTGTCCAGCACGCGCAACCCCGACGGCTCGCTCACGCCGCGTCTGACCACTGCGCCGATCTACGCCGCGACGGCGACCACGGTGACGCCGCCGCCCGCGCTGCACTACCGCGCGCAGGTGCGCTTCCCGGTGCCGATGCTCGACCTCGACTCGGATCGCCTGCCGGTCGTGAACGACGGCCTGCCGGCGCTCAACTCCGCGGGCGGGCTGCAGACGGGCACGGTCCAGCCGACCGCCCTGTACGCCCAGAAGAGCCTGCTCGGCCTGCTCGACTACGCGCGCACGGTCTCCGCCGAGCTCGCCGTCCCGCAGGGCACCGGCTCGACGTTGCCGGCGATCGCGGTGGATCTCATGGCGACCTACCTGGGCGCCGAGGGCAGCAAGGTCGGCTCGCGTCTCGAGTCCTGCTACCGCTTCGTCGGTGCACAGGACGAGTTCCGCCTGCGCGTCTACGGCGTGCCCACCAGCGTCGGTGAGTACGTGGTCGTCTTCGGCGCCGCCGGGCTGCGCTGCGCGGTCGACGGCCGCGTCGACGGCGCACCCTGCGAGCTCGCCACCTACGGCGCCAGCAAGCTGCCCAGCGGCGCGCTCACCGGCCCGACCTTCGGCACCACCGCCGATGCCCAGACCGGCTTCAAGAGCTTCGCGGAGTTCAACGTCAAGGCCAACATCACCCCCGACTCGCCGATCCAGGCCGCCTACGTCGTGCGGGTCAAGCCGGGCGCGGCCAAGCAGCCCGGCAACTTCAGGCAGGTCGGCGGCATCCGCACCCACACCTCGCGCGGCGGCCCCACCAGCACCAACTTCCGCTACTGCACGCTGCAGCCGGTCCACGACGAAGTCCAGGAACTCGTCGAGGAGACCATGACGCCGGATCCAAACAACTGCGGCTCTGCCGCGCTGACCTGCGCGGGCACCAGCTTCGTCGACAAGCTGCCGCTCGAGAGCGAGCTCTCCGACGACGGCAACGGCGTCGAGTCGTCCTGGCGCGTCTACCTCGATCGCGCGCGGCTCGCGGCTGACCGCGCCGACGGCCTGGGCGAGCAGCTGCTCGAGTCCGGGCTCGAGATCGATCGTCGCATCGAGGGCTCGATCGAGGAGATCGAGGCGCTCTGCGGCGAGGCCGTCGGCCTCTCTGACTACTTTCCCGGCGGCGTGACCAGCTACCGTGGCGGACCCTGCACCGCGTTCGAGGAGGGCCAGGCGTGCGCCACCTACCCGGGCACGGTCTGCCGGACCGGCACCTGCGTCGCCGACCCGATCACCATCCTGCAGATGCGCGCCGCAGCCGGCGATCTGGGCGCGACCAAGCTGCTGCAGTGCCTGGGCGCCGACTCGCTCAAGAACGTCACGCTCGGCTCGCGCCCGGTGTGCATCTGGAAGGACGCGCCCGGGCGTATCTGCCCGCTCGTCCCGGGCTACCCGTGCCCGTACGTGGCCAACTCCGACGGCACTTGCCCGCCCGTGCCCGGCCAGACGCCCTTCGCCATCACCACCACGCTCGGGCTCTTCCAGGCGCCCGACGAGCAGGTCGCGAACCCCCTCGATCCACCGGCGTGCAGCGCGCTGCGCGAGCTACGCAAGCCGGTCAGCAACAAGCCGCGCGAGCAGCTGATCGCCAAGCTCAACGGCCACTTCGATCCGCAGACGCTCGGCGCCTACGCCGCGCGCATCGGCTTCGAGGCGCGTCCGCTCGACTACGCCGCCATCACGCTCGACGGCACGCCGCTGTTCTCGACCGGCTCGCCCTTCCGGACGAACCCCGAATCGGAAGACTGGCCGTGCGTCACGTCCACCACGACCGACAAGGCGTACCTCGACCGCGATGCACCCGCCGACTCGAGCTGCCCGGTCGACGCGGCCACCTCGGAGCGCGCGGCCAGCTTCTTCTGTGCGAGCACCCAGCAGTGCGGGGCGGGCGGCGACCGGATCCGGCGCGCGCGCATGAACCACCGCATGGCGCGCGCGGTGCTGGCGCTGCGCATCCTGTCGCGCGCGGGCATCAGCGAGAGCTTCCGCGGCCCCTTCTACGCCGACAAGGAGTACGTGCTCGATCAGGCCGACGACGGCGAGCTACTCGGCCGCAGCATCGAGGCCGAGCGCGTCGAGTGGCCGCTCGGGCAGAGCGCCTCCAACCTGGGCAACGGCCGTGGCGTCGCGTTCTCCTCGGCGCTCGAGTACGTGGTCGTCGAGGGCGACACGCTCAGCGGCGACGACGTCGGGCGCTGGCCGGTCGACGGCTTCGCGATGTGCTTCACCAGCACACCGAACCCCAGCAACGACATCTTGTGGACCGATTTCCCCGGCGAGCTGACCGGCGCGACCGCGCCGTACACCGCGAACTGCGAGACCGACTGGCTGCCCATGTTCAAGAGCTACTCGACCTCGAGCGGCGACGAGGCCGGCTACATCGTGTCGCAGGTCTGGCAGGGCCTCGACGGCCAGACCACCGACGAGCCACGCGACGGCTGGCGCCGACTGGTCGTCGACCTCTTGCGCCGTCCGCCCGCCAACCAGGATCTCGTGATCGTGCCGACCTCGACCCCGGGCCTGACCGATCTCACCCGGTACTGGCAGGACGAGGCGCGCAGCGAGGTGGTCGGCATCGACCCCAACACCGGCTACCCGATCTATGGGCAGGTCACCCTCAACCCCATCGGCATCAGCCGCGACGGCCTGCGCGCGCGCGACATCCTCGACGGCCTCGAGCTCGCCTGCGAGGTCCAGCGCGCCGAGGGCGCCAAGGGCGCCGACTGCTCCGACCTGCCGCCGCCGCGCGCGGAGGCGCTGCAGGATCTGCAGCTGGTCGAGGATTACATGCGCTGCTCGGCCAACGCGGCGCTCAAGCTGGCCGAGCGCCAGGTGCTGCTCGACGTGCCGCAGACCGCGATCGACACGCTGAACGGCGGCGTGCAGCTCAAGGGTGAGCTCGGCGCCGCCGCCGGCGAGTTCGCCGCGGCGCTCGCCGGCCTGCGCAAGCAGCAGGAGATCATCTCGAGCGAGCTGTTCCTGTTCTCGCAAGATGTGCGCGCGCTCCGGCTGCAGCTGCGCAAGCAGCGCATCTCCATCGAGCTGGTCAACCTCTCCGAGGCCTCGGCGATCGCCAACCAGGTGACCGCCTGCCTGACCGCCACCGCGGGCGCGTACAGCGTCGAGAACGGGCTGGCCGGCGGGCTCGCCGCCGCGGCCACCTGCGCCAACACGATCACGCAGATCGCCATCACGCTGCAGGAGGCGGACCTCACCGAGCAGGGCATCGAGCTCGACGGTGACCTGTCGTGGAACGAGTTCCAGACGCGCATGCGCACGCACGCCACCACGCTCCAGGACGCCTCGCGTGCCATCGAGGAGTCGACCATGGCGCTGCGGGCAGCGCTCGCGCGCATCGAGAGCTCGCGGCAGAAGGGCCTGCGCGAGCTGGCCCGCGCCATGCTGCTCGGCACCGACGCCAGCGGCCGTCACTTCAACGTCAACACCGTGATCCGTCGCCGCTACAACACGCTGCTCGTGCGCTACCAGCGCGCCTGGGAGGACGCCGTGCGCACCGCGTGGATCGCCCGCCGCGCGGTCGAGCAGCGCCTCGGGATCGAGCTGGCGGGCATGCACGACGACATGCTGCTGGTCGAGAGCCCGGCCAGCTGGGTCGACGAGCTGTGCACCATCACCGGCCTCGACTACACGCGCATCCGCTCCGAGAACGGTCTCGACGCGGACGACTACGCCGACGAGTACCTGGGCGACTACGTGCGCAAGCTCGACTCGGTCGTCGCGTCGTACGAGCACGACTTTCCGTTCCACGAGGCCTCCGACACCGCGGTGGTCTCGCTGCGCGACGACGTCTCGCTGGCGCGCGCGACCTGCGAGGTCTCGGTGCCCAACCTGCTCGCCTACTCCGCCCGCCTCGACGTCGCGACCGATCCCGAGGACCTGGATCTCGTCGTCTTCGAGGCCCCGGTGAACGGCGAGGTGCCGCCCGTGCCCGCGGGCGAGGCGCCCGGCAGCGTGTGGACGCCGCGCAACTGCAACCTGGTCGGCAGCTCGCCCGCCCAGATCACCGACTGCGTGCGTGTCGAGGCGCTCGACGGCTCCGACCCCGCCAACCGCCCGATCACCGTGCCCGAGGCCACCGGCGGCGACGTGCTCGGCTACCGCGTCACCTTCGCGCCCGGCACCGGCGCCTCGTTCAATCCCTGGTCGAGCGCCACGCCCTCGGTGGTCGCCCAGACGGTCAGGCTCGAGCGGGGCTACCACCGTCTGTCCTGGTACGGCAAGCCGGGCGTGGCGAACGCTCCGCATCCGATGAACCTGGTCTCGCTGCGTCCCGCGAACGACGTCAAGGCGATGCTGCCCCACAGCGCCGTGGCCAGCGCGGCGACCAGCGGCTGGAGCCGCTACCATCGGCTCTACTACGTCGAGCAGCCGGGCGCGTACCTGGTCGCGCTCACGCCCTCGACGTCGCACACCGGCGCGCACTCCGTCGATCTCGCGGCGATCACGCTCGAGAACCTGGACGACCGGATCCTCGGCCTGCCCGACGTCGCCAGCCTGCTGCCCGATCAGTTCGTGCCGGTGCAGTTCATCAGCACGCGGCGCGCCGGCATCGGCCAGGACGCCGTCTGCGAGGACACCGACGGCAGCGTCTTCCGCACGCTGTGGTCGCGCGGCTGCGAGCAGCTCTGCCCCACCGGCTACGGCACCTGCGGCAACGCGCCCACGCACTGCTACTGGGAGCTGCCGATGGACCTCACGCTCGACGGGCTCGAGAGCGGGCAGCTCATGGCGCAGGCAGGGTTCGCCTACGGCAACTTCAACTACCGGGTCGACCGCCTGGCGGTCAACTTCGTCGGCACGGGCGTGCGCGACTGCAGCGACTCCACGCTGCCCTCGACCTGCAACGCCTCGGCGAACGTGCCCTACAGCATCGAGCACGTCGGGCCGTACGCGGTGCGCAACCACGAGGGCGAGATCTACCAGGCGCCGCTGTTCATCGGGCACATCGAGCACGGGCGTGGGCTCGCCGCCGAGCGCTACATCACCAACCCAATCTCGAGCGCGGATCGCTCGCTGCTCGAGCCTTACGAGCACGGCGAGCTGAGCGGGCGGCCGCTCACCGGCCACTACGTGCTGCGGGTCTGGGACACCGACGGCGTCTCGTTCCCGCACATCGAGGACGTGCAGATCATCCTCGGCTACCGCTACTGGACCCGGTTCGAGTAGCCGTGCGTCAAGGGAGCCCAAGGATGTCGACAAGGAAGGCATGGCAACGGGGTCTGTCCTTGCTCCTCGCGGTGGCGACGGCGCTACCGGCTGGGCAGGCAGCCCTCGCGGCGGACGGGGGGGACGAGCGCAACGGGGCGGTCCTCGACGAACGGGCTTACGAGCCCAAGCCCGAGCCCGGACCGGATCCTGCGGCTGATCCACCCGAGAGCATCGTGTTCCTCGAGGCCCATGAGGAAGTGCAGCGTCCCCGCTTCGGCGACGACGAGCCGACCCCGACCCCGCCGACGCTCGCGATTGCGCCCGTGTCGACCGGTGGCAAGAGCGCCGCCACCTCGCAGGCGATCCCGCTGCCCAGGGCCGAGGGCTCGGTGGAGGGCATGGGCGAGAGCTTCTCGCCCGATCTCGGCTCGGGCGCCGCGACCTACACCGTGGCGCTCGCGGTGCCACCCGGGCGCGGCGGCATCGAGCCGTCGCTGGCGCTCGCCTACAGCTCGAC
>JBKJOI010000278.1:0-3310 GCA_046595695.1 Haliangiales bacterium
CGAATACCGCTACGACTTCAAGCGCTGGAACGTCTCGACCAACCCGCTGGGGCTCATGGTCGGCTCGTACGGCGCCTCGGTCAGCTACGGCGTGACGCAGAACATCGCCGTGCGCGCGGACGTGAACTACTTCGACGAGATCGACGGCGACGGGACCGGCTACGAGCTCGGCGTCGGCGCCCCCGTCTACCTGCGCCGCACCTACCAGGGCCCGTTCATCGAGCCGGGCCTGATCGTGCGCGGCGCCGAGGCCAACGGTGTGGAGTTCACCACCTACGGGCCGCAGATGCTGCTCGGCTGGCACTGGACGTGGGACAGCGGCCTGAACGTGGCCATCGCGCTCGGCGTCGGTCGTAACTTCTCGAGCAGCGATAGCGACGAGACCGACCTGGACGACGCGGCGATCTTCGGCAACGGCTATCTGCGCGTCGGTTACGCGTTCTAGGCCACTCCGCTCCGAGCACGCATCACGAAAATCAGCAGGTGGCGGGACGCGGGAAAGGCTCGCGATCCCGCCGCCTGTGTTTTCGGACGCAGCGTCTCCGGCGGCGGGCGCCGGGCGCGCCGCGGCTCAGACCGCGCGCGGTCGCGGCTTCGCCGGGATGAAGCTCATGGCGCGCTCGGCGAGCGCGGTGATCGTGAGCGACGGGTTCACGCCCGGGTTGGCGCTGATGGCGCTGCCGTCGATCACGTAGAGCCCGTCGTAACCGAACACCCGGTGCGCGCGATCGATGACGCCGGCGTCGGGCGCGGCGCCCATGCACGCGCCGCCCAGGATGTGCGCGGTGGTCGGCGTGCCCAGCACGGTCTCGGTGAACAGCGTGGACACGACGCCGCCGACCTTCTCGGCGAAGCGGCGCGCCAGATCGGTGGCCTCGGGCAGGAAGGCGGTGGGCGCGGGCGTGCCCGGGTCGAGCTCGCTGGTGAGCCCGCGCTGGAAGCCGGTGAGCGCGCTGCGGCCGAGGCGCAGCTTGAGCGTGCCCTCGAGCGTGCGCATGTAGAGCAGGATCTGGCTCGACTTGGCGAAGTCGGAGACGGTGAGCGCCTTGGCCCAACGGCGCGGGTGACGCACCAGGTTGGCGACGGTGGCGGCGACGCGGGTGAGCGCGCTCTTGCCGGGCCCGTGCGGCAGCGAGAGCGTGCGGAAGAAGCCCGAGCCCTCGCCGTAGCGCACCGGCTCGATGTGGCTGTGCTCGTCGGTGTGGAGGATCGACGTGATGGCGACGCCCTTCGAGAAGTCGGTCTCGCCGTCGGGAGCGATCACGCCGATGAGCGCCTCGTTGTTGGTGCGCACGAAGTCGCCGACGCGATCCGAGAGTCGGGGGAGGCCGCTCGCGTCCTCTTTCATCTTGAGCAGCAGGGGGATGGTGCCCATGACGCCGCCGGCGAAGATCACCTGCGCGGCGTCGATCCGGCCGCGCGTCTTGCCGCCGTCGAGGCTGCCGCGGGTCTCGAGCAGGTAGCCGCCGCCGGGCCGCGCGCGCACCGCGACCACCTCGGTCTCGGCCTGGATGGTCACGCCACGGCGCTCGGCCAGGTACAGGTAGTTCTGGTCGAGGGTGTTCTTGGCGCCGACGCGGCAGCCGGTCATGCAAGCGCCGCAGCCAGTGCAGCCGCTCCGTGGGGGGCCCTCGCCGCCGAAGTAGGGGTCGGGCACCTCGCGGCCGGGCTCGCCGAAGTAGACCGCCACCTCGGTGGGGTGGAAGTCGCCCTCGCGGCCGAGGTCGCGCGCGACCTCGCGCAGCACCTTGTCGCCGCGCGTGACGGTGGGGTTGGGCGTGCTGCCGAGCATGCGCCGCGCGGTCTCGTAGTGCGGCGCGAGCTCGGTCTTCCAGTCGGCCAGGTGGGCCCACGAGGCCGCGGCAAAGAACTGCTCGGTCGGCGTCGGCAAGGTGTTGGCGTAGACCAGCGAGCCGCCGCCGACCCCGACGCCGTGCAGGATGGTCACGTGGCGCAGGAAGGACATCTGGAAGATGCCGCGCAGCCCGATCTCGGGCTTCCACAGCCAGCGCTTGAGGTCCCAGTTGCTGGTCGCGAAGTCGGCCTTGTCGAAGCGGCGACCCTTCTCGACCACCAGCACCCGGTAGCCCTTCTCGACCAGGCGCAGCGCCGAGACGCTGCCACCGAAGCCGGAGCCAATCACCACGAAGTCCCAGCGCGGTTCGGTCGTCAACTCGATCATCGCCGACGAGGATACGTCCGTGCGCCCGGCGCCGCTACGGCTCGCAGATCTTGGAGCCGTGGCAGGGGAGCTCGAGCTTGCCGCGCGCCGAGAGCTTCTTCTCGGCCTTGGTAGCGAAGTCCTTCTGTACGCCGTGCAGGGTGATGTCGGCGACGATCTTCTTTTTGTCCCACTGGATGATGTTCAGCTCGCCGCTGAGGTCGCCCACCATGTTGTTGTCGTGGGTCCACATCGCGGTCATGTCGCCGGGCTTGGCGTCGCCGCCGGAGGCGAACTTGTACTTCCCGGGGCCGAAGGGTACGTCGGCGTACTTCGAGCCCTGCGCCGGCCCGATGGTGAGGCTCGACTTCTCACCGATGCAGTTGACCAGCAGGATGAAGAGCTTGGGATCCTTCGTCATCGCCTCCTGGAAGGCCTTCTCGCGGTCCTCGCCCTTGGGCGCGGTCACGTTGACCATCGAGCGCACCGCACCCTCGAGGTCCTCGGGCGCCATCCAGTAGTCGGTGCCGACGGCCTGCGGGCCGCCGCCCGACTTGATCGTGTCGGTCACGTCGCCGCTGATGGTTACCTCGCAGAAGCCGGCGGAGGCGTCGGGAGCGGGCGCGGGGGCGGCGGGTGCGCCCGGCGTCGGCGCGGCAGCCTCGGCGGGCGCTGCGGCCTTGTCGGCGGCGGGCTTGTCGGCGGGCTTGTCGCCGGACTTGCCGCAGGCGAACAGGAGCAAGGAGACGCAGAGGGTGACGGTGTACGTGGTGGAAGGTCGCATGGCAGGAATGTAGCGCCTTCGCGCTGACGCCGATCGCACGGGAACGCACGGGAATGCACGCGGGGGATCGCATGGCGATGTGGTGCAACGCGGAATCTTGCCTCGAGATGAACTGCCTATTTCATTTCCATTGACGTCATTGTCGAAATCAGCAATCGGTTAATGCGGTGCTGCGTAATCCGTCTCGTGTGCTCATTCGCCTCCTGGGGTTACTGGCGCTCTGCAGCGCCGGCTGTATCGGCCGTTCGCCGTTCGCCTGCGACATCGACACACAGTGCGACGTCGCGGGTGCGCCAGGCTTCTGCGAGGCGTCCGGCTATTGCAGCGTCATCGATGCGACCTGCGAGTCGGGCCGGCGCTACGCG
>JBKJOI010000033.1:0-16657 GCA_046595695.1 Haliangiales bacterium
CGGGCGCCGAGGTGCCGGTCGGCTGCGCCGTCGACTTCGACGGCAACGTCTGGTCGGTCAACCAGAGCACCTCGAACGCGTCGCGTCTCTACATCAATCCGGCGACCAACGAGCCCGCGGTGAACCCGCTCACCGGCAACCAGATCGACACCTTCCCGACCGGGCCCAACCCGTACACCTACTCGGACTTCACCGGCTTCGGTTTGCGCAACATCACGCGCCCCTCGGGCGACTACAAGGTCGTGCACCGCGGCTGCGACGACGGCTCGCTGGCGCACTGGCTGGGCGTCGACTGGTCGGCGACCGTGCCGACCGGCACCTCGGTCGAGATCTGGGCGCGCTCGGGCGACGATCCGGCGACCCTCGCGCTGAAGCCGCAGTACGGCCCGTGGATCGTCGCGCCGGCCGACTTCCAGGTGCCGCCCGGTCCGGTCCCGGACGGCAAGTACCTGGAGCTGACCATCCGCCTCATCAGCATCGACCGCACGACGACGCCGATCGTGCACTCGTACGATCTGCAGTGGACCTGCCCGCAGGCGAACCCGGGTTAGCGAAGGGTCAGCGGAGCCGCATCGCTCTCGAGCGATAGGCGCCGGGATGGGACACGTTCTTCGGCATCGGCAAGGAGTCCAATCTCATCGTCGAGAACAACGCGCTCGAGATCCCGGGCATCGCCGCCGGCGACTTCAAGCCCTCCGGGACCATCTTGAACGGCGCCGGCGTGAACCTCGCGTGCGGCCTCAGCGCCGACGTCGGATGGACGCCGCCGTACGCCTACCAGCTCGAGCCGGCGTCCGCGGTGAAGGCCAGCGTGCTGGCGCAGGCTGGCGCGGGTCGGCTCGAGTAGCACCCGGCCCGGGCTCGGCTGTGGCTGGCGGTGCGCCGGGCGCTACTTCCGCTTCTTCGCCTTCTTCGCGGCCCTCTTGGCGGCCTTGCCCGGCTTTGCGCCCTTCGCGTCCTTCTTGCCGCCCTTGCCGCCCTCGATCTTCACCAGGCGCTCGCGCACGGCGAACAGCTCGTTGCGCAGCTTCTCGACCTCGTCGTTGAGCTCGCGCACGGCGTCGCCCGAGCCGCGGCCCTCGGCGAGATCGCGGATGACCTCGCGGCCGCGCCGCTTGATGCGGCCGTCGAGCTCGCGCTCGACCGCGCGCCGCAGGGACGGGATGGCGCGCGCGTCGCCGATGCCGGCGAGCGCCTCGATGGCGGTGGTCTGCACGCGGAAGTCCTTGTCCTCGAGCAGCTCCTCGATGCGCTCGCGCACGTGGCGCGACTCGCGATCGGTGCGCCCGCTGACCATCTCGGCGAGCGCCATGACCGCGGCGCGCCGGCCCTGCGACACCCGACCGTAGGCCGCGCCCTCGAGCAGGAGCGGGAAGGCGCTCTCGTCGCGCGCCTCGGCCAGGCCGCGGTAGGCGTACTGCCGGACCACGTCCAGGTGCGAGTCGCGGCCGAGCGCCACGCGCAGAGCCTCGGGCGCGTTCGCCGCGCGCATGCGGCCGAGCGCCAGGCCGGCCTCGGCCTCGACGAAGTAGCTCTTGTCGCCGCCGGTCACGATGGCGGTGATCGGGGCGGCCGCGAGCTCGTCCTCGCGGAACGAGCCCAGGCCGCGCACGATCGCGCGCCGTACCTTGGCGTGCTTCTCCTTGCCGAGGGCGGCGATGAGCGCGTCGCGCGCCGGCACCGTGCGCATGGCCGCGAGCGACTCGGCCGCCGCGATGCGCACGCCCCAGAAGGCGTCGCCACCGAGCGACTCCGTGAGCACACCCACGACCTCGACGGTCGCGTGCTTGGACAGCGCGCGCGCCGCGGCGATGCGGTCGATGGCCTCGTCGGCCGAGGCAAGCTCGGACTGCCACCACTTGCGCGACTTCTCGGTCGTGATCCGGGCCAGCGTGTGCTTGCCGGGATCGAAGATCGCCTGCGTCGGCTCGGCCTCGAGCGGGAAGGTGAAGATCTCGGCGGTGTCGGCGATCTCGACCGGGAAGGTCTTGTCCTTGCCGTTCACGCGGAAGCGCAGGGACGTGGGCAGGCGGAAGAGCGGGGTCTCGCCGCCGACCTTCTGCGTCTGCTTGATCGTGGCCTTGATGATCTTGGCGGTGCCGTCCCAGCTCAGCTCGACCTTGAGCTCGGGGTGGCCGGCCTTCTGGATCCACTGCTCGAAGAACCAGTCGAGGTTGCGGCCGGAGGACTCCTCGATCGCGCGCGCCAGATCGCGGGTCTCCACCGATCCCTGCCGGTGCTTGTTCACGTAGAAGCCGATCGCCTTCCAGAACGCGGCCTCGCCGAGCACGCGCCGCAGCATGTGCAGCACCAGGCCACCTTTCTCGTACAGGTGGTGATCGAAGACGTCGATCGGCTCGTCGTAGACGTTGGTGGCGATGGGCCGGCGGTAGCGGCGCGCGTCCTCACCGAAGTACTGGTCGGCCCAGTCGACCAGCTCGAGCGCGGCGGCGTCGCGGCCCTCGGAGTGCTCGCGCCAGATGTACTCGCTGTAGGTCGCGAAGCCCTCGTTCAGCCAGCCCTGGCCCCAGTCGCGGCAGGTGAGCAGATCGCCGAACCACTGGTGCGCCAGCTCGTGCGCGACCAGCGCCTCCATGTCGTGGTCGATGGCCGCGCGCGCGTCGAACAGCACCGAGTCGGTGAGCGTGGTCGCGGTGGTGTTCTCCATGCCGCCGAAGATGAACTCGGCGACGCACACCTGCGCGTACTTGGTGTACGGGTAGGCGAGGCCGAACTTCTCCGAGAACAGCTTGAGCATCTCGGGGGTCTTGCCGAGCGCGCGCTTGGCGTCGGCCTCGCGGCCGGGCGGCACATAGTAGAGGACGTCGACGCCGTTCCATTTGTCGCGCATCTCGACCAGCTCGCCGGCCGCGAGCGTGATGAGGTAGCAGCTGTGCGGGACGTCGAACTTCCAGTGGAACGTCTTCTCGGTCTTGCCGGCGGGCTTCGTGGAGACGAGATCGCCATTCGAGAGCGCGAACCAGGTGCTCGGCACCGTGGCGATGACCTCGCTGGTCGCCTTCTCGTTGGGCGCGTCGAAGCAGGGGAACCAGTGACGCGAGTCCTCGTCCTGGCCCTGGGTCCACGCCTGCAGCGGACGGTCGGGGTAGCTGGCGTCGGGGCCGATGAAGTACAGGCCGCGCCGCGGGTGACACGAATATTTCACGTCGACCGAGAACGGCTTGCCCTCCTTGCGCGAGGTCTTGCCCAGCTCGATGCGCACGCGCTTGCCGTCGTAGGAGAAGGCGAGCGCGCCTCCGCCCACGAGCGTGACCGCGGAGATGTCCATCTCCACCGCGTCGAGCTCGAGAATGGTGACCTCCGGCACGATGGGCGCGAGCGTCGTGCGGCACACGCCATCGATGCGACGGTCCTTCACATCCAGGCGCAACTCCAGCCGGATGTGTTGGACATCGCACGGGCGATCGGGGGCGTATCGGGGACGGGTGCCGGGGAGGGCGAAAGGCCTCTGCATGACGCACGAATTTCGCAGGATCCCCTTGCACGAGCAAGGGTCGCGCGCGTAGCTTGCGCCCGAGGTCGAGGAAAAATGGCGCTGGAGACCATCGAACGGGAGCAACTGGTGCGCGGGCTCTCGCCCCGCCAGCTCTACGATGTGGTCACTGATTACTCCTGCTACCCGCGCATCTTTCCCGAGTTCAGCGGCTGCCGCGTGGTCTCGGAGAGCGGCGCGTCCCGGCGCGTCGAGTTCCGCGCCCGCGTCGCCATGGTCGAGGTCCGCTACGAGCTCGACATCGTGCACCAGCCCGGGCGCTTCACCACCGAGTGGACCTACGTCGAGGGCGAGGTCGTGTCCGATAGCCAGGGCGGCTGGCAGTTCGTCGCGGAGGGCGGCGACACGCGCATCCGCTACCACGCCGGCATGGCGGTGCGTGCCCCGCTGCCCAAGTTCGTCATCAACAAGGTGTCGAACGCGCTCATGGGCACCAGCATCCCGAACATGTTCCGCGCGCTCGAGCGCGAGGCCCAGGCGCGCACCGCGTACGACGCGAAGCCGGCGTAGTTAGCGGCGGCACGCTGCTCGCGGGTCAGCATTCGTCACGCACGTCATGCGGTCGTCTGTGGTATGTGCCCCGGACTATGGGCACGACCACTCGACTGAAGAAGCATCTGGGCGCGAAGGCGCTCTTCCTGATCGTCGGCGCCGCGGCGTTCGCGCTGGCGGCCTGCGGGCCTGACGGCGGCGACGATGGCGACGACGACGCCCCCGCTATCGACGGCGGCGTCGACGCCGCGACGAGCGACGCGGGCGCTGACGCGGCGCTCGCCGACGCCGCGCTCGACGCGCCTTCCGGCGCCGACGCGAGCCCCGACGCGGGCGCCGACGCGGGCGCCGACGCAGGCGCCGACGCGGGCGCCGACGCGGGCATTGATGCTGGCCCGTCTGACATCGACATCCACGACATCCAGAACGGCACCGTGGTGGTCGATACCGCGGTGCGGATCGCCGGCGCGGTCGTGACCGCGCGCAGGGACACCGGCGGCTCGACGGTGCTGTTCATCCAGGAGCTCACCGGCACCCCCGAGTTCAGCGGCCTGTTCCTGTTCATCGACACCAACCCGACGCCGGCGTTCACCCTGCCCGCGGTCGGTGACGTTGTCACCGTCGAGGGCACGGTCGCCGAGTTCGCCCGCGACGGCTTCCCGGGCTCGCGCACCAACCTCGAGCCGATCAGCAACATCGTGATCACCGGCACCGCCGCGGTGCCCGCGCCGGTCGTCGTCGCCCAGGCCGACCTGATCTTCGGCGCGGCCGCCGCCGAGTCGTGGGAGGGCGTGCTGGTGCGCGTGCAGCCGGCCGCCGTCACCGCGACCGAGGCGGGCGGCACCTTCACGCTCGCCGGCGGCCTCAAGGTCGACGACCGGCTGTTCACGTACGCCATGCCGCTGGCCGGCGACACCTACACCGCGATCGTCGGGCCGGTCGATCACGACTTCGGCACCACGCGCCTGCTGCCGCGCGCCGACACCGATCTGATCGGCTTCGTGGCCGCTGCGCCCGCGCTGCTCTCGCTGACCCCGCCGACCTCGACCGTCGGCGAGGGCGCCGCGGCGACGCTGACCGTGACCCTCGACCGCGTGGCGCCGGTGGGCGGCACGACGATCACGCTGGGCTCCGACCTGCCCGCCGTGGCGGTCCCCGCCGCAACGACCGTCGTGGTGGCCGCCGGTCAGACGAGCGCGACGTTCGACGTGAACGGGCTGACCACGGGCACGGCGCAGATCAGCGCCACGCTCGCCGCCACGACCCTCACCGTGTCGGTCGAGGTCTCCTCGGTGCCGCCGCAGGTGACGACGATCGCCCCGGCGACCCTGGACGTGCTCGCCGCGGGCGGCACCGGCATCCTGACCGTGACCCTCGATCGCGCCGCGCCCGTGGGCGGCCAGAGCGTCGCGATCACCAGCACCGATTCTGGCGTCGCGATCCCCGTGACGGTGCTCGTGCCCGCGGGCGCGACCAGCGCGACCTTCCGCGTGCGCGGCGCCGCGATCGCGGCGGCGTCTTCGACGGTGACGGTCTCGGCCGGCGGTAGCAGCGCGATGGCGACGGTGAACGTCGTGCTCGCGGCGACCGCGCCGGTGGTGGGCGACGTCGTGATCAACGAGATCAACTACGATGTACAGGCGGCGCCGGCGAGCTCCGATGCGAACTGCAACGGTGTCGTCGAGAGCTCCGGTAGCAGCCAGGACGAGTTCGTCGAGCTCGTCAACGTCTCGGCGCGCCCGATCGAGCTCATGGGCGTGACGATCTGGGACACGACCGCGAGCGCGGTGCTGCGCTTCACCTTCCCCGCGTTCACCCTGGGCGCGGGCGAGGCCGTGGTCGTCTATGGCGGCATCCTGGGCACGATGACGGCGGTCGGCTCGCCGTGGTGCACCAACGTCGACGGCACGCACATCGGTGACGCGCGTGCCCTGGCGGGCGCATCGCTCGGGCTCAACAACGGCGGCGACGGCGTGCGCGTCACGCCGACGACGACTCTGGGCAACGACATCGCGACGACCACGACGTTCCCGACCGGCAGCGACGAGTCGTGGGTGCGCAGCCCCGACGTCACCGGTGCGTTCGTCAAGCACACCGCCGCGCCGGATCATCTGACCGACCGCAAGTTCACGCCCGGCACGCGCCTCGACGGTCGTCCGTTCGCCGACGCGTCTGCTCCTTAGCTAGTCGGTCCCGCGCCTCGTCCCGCCGCGCCGCCGCTTCCGCCGCCGCCTCCCCATCTCGCGCTGATCCCCGCGCCGGGCTCCGGCGGCGCAACTCCTGTGCGCTGCATCACGCCACGCCGCGCGTTCACCCACGAGTTACAGCGAAGTTACAGCCGGGACCCGGTGGGGAAATTCCGAAACGTGACGCTGTGTGTCATGGCGCGATCAACTTCGACGTTTCGTGAGCGAGCTCGTGATTTCATGGCCGCGGGCCACCTGCCCACCTTGCTCACCTCGCTGCTCTACTTCGATTTCTGCTTCGCCGTCTGGGTGCTGAACGGTGCGATGGCGCCGTTCATCAGCGCCGAGCTGGGCCTGTCGGCGTCGGAGACCGGCCTCGCGATCTCGGTGCCGGTGCTCGTGGGCGCGCTCCTGCGCCTGCCCATCGGCGTGATCGCGCAGCACTACGGCCGCAAGAACGCCGCGCTCGGCTCGATGGTGATCATCGTGATCGGCCTGGCGATCGGGACCTTCGCGGTCGACACGCTGACCGGCGTGCTGGTCATGGGCGGCGTGCTGGGCGTCGGCGGCGCCAGCTTCGGGGTCGCGCTATCGCTGGGCGCCGGCTCGTACCCGACCCGCTACAAGGGTCTGGCCATGGGCATCGCCGGCGCCGGCAACAGCGGCGCGGTGCTCGCCGTGCTGTTCGCGCCGCCGCTGGCTGCCGCCTACGGCTGGCGCACCGTCTACGGGCTCGCCGCGCTGCCGATCGTCGTCGCGTTCGTGCTGCTGTGGCGCTTCGCCCAGGAGCCCGCCGACCGCGATCGCAACCAGAAACTCTCCGACTACAAGCGGCTGCTGGGCAACCGTGACATGTGGGTGCTCACGCTCGCGTACGCGGTCACGTTCGGCGGCTACATCGGCCTGACCAGCTTCCTGCCCACGCTGTTCCATGTGCAGTACGGCGTGCCCAAGGAGTCGATCGGGCAGTACACCGCCGGCGCCATCTTGGCCGGCAGCCTGCTGCGCGTCGTCGGCGGCTGGATCTCCGACCGCGTGGGCGGCCTGCGCCTGCTGCGCTGGCTCGCCCTCGTGATCTGTGTGCTCGCGGGCGTCGCGATGACCATGCCGCACCCGCTCGTGCTGACCGCGGTGCTGATCGCCACCTTCGCGGCGATGGGCGCGGGCAACGGCGCGGTCTTCCAGCTCCTGCCGCTGCGCTTCCCGACCGTCACGGTGGTCGCCGGCAGCCTCGTCGGTGAGATCGGCGCGCTCGCGGGCGGCGTGCTGCCCGGCGCCATGGGCGTCGCGCACCAGCGCCTGGGCACCTTCGCGCCGGGCTTCCTGCTGCTCGCGGGCCTGGCGCTGGTCGCCGCGATCACGCTGTTCGTGGTCGGGCGCACCTGGAGCCGCACCTGGCTGGCGCCCGCACGACTGGCCCAGTCAGCGCCGGCCGGGGCCGCCATCGGGGTCGGGGAGGGCGCCTCATGAGCGGCACCTCGACGAAGCCGCGCCTGGTCGTCGTCGGCAGCGGCATGGTCAGCCACGCCCTGGTCGACAAGCTGATCGCGCGCGACTACCTGCGCACGCACGAGCTGATCGTCGTCGGCGAGGAGCCGCGCCTGGCCTACGATCGCGTGCACCTGTCGTCGCGCTTCTCCGGTGAGGCCTCGGAGGCGCTCGCCATGGCCACGCCCGACGCGTACGCGGCCGCGGGCGTGACCGCGATCGTCGACGATCGCGTGGTCGCGCTGGGCCCCGACGCGCGCACGCTCACCACCGCGAGCGGCCGGACCCTCGGCTGGGACCAGCTCGTCCTGGCCACCGGCTCGAGCCCGTTCGTCCCCGAGCTGCCCGGGCGCGAGCTCCTCGGCTGCTTCGTCTATCGGACCATCGACGACGTCGACGCGATCCGCGCCTTCGCCGCGGCCGCGCGGCGCGCCATCGTGATCGGTGGCGGGTTGCTCGGCCTCGAGGCCGCCGGCGGCCTGCTCGGCCTGGGTCTCGAGACCCACGTGGTCGAGCTCGCGCCCCGGCTCATGGCGGTGCAGCTCGACGACGCGGGCGGCGCGGTGCTGCGCGGCAAGATCGAGGCGCTCGGCGTGCACGTGCACGTCGGCGCCAAGTCACGCGCGATCACCGGGGCGGACGGTCGGGTCACCGGGCTCGAGCTGGAAGGCGGCCGCGTGCTGCCCGCCGACATGATCGTCTTCTCCGCAGGCATCCGGCCGCGCGACGAGCTGGCGCGTGCGGCCGGGCTCACCCTGGGCGCGCGCGGCGGGATCTCTGTCGATGCGGCCTGCCGCACCTCGGATCCGGCCATCCTCGCCATCGGCGAGTGCGCCGCCTTCGAGGGCAAGACCTATGGTCTGGTCGCGCCCGGCTACCAGATGGCCGAAGTCGCTGCGTCGACCCTGACCGGCGGCGCGGCGCGCTTCGCGACGCCCGATCTGAGCACCCAGCTCAAGCTCATCGGCGTCGACGTCGCCTGCATCGGCGACGGCCTGGCCGCCACGCCCGGCGCGCAGGTGCTGAGCTACCTGGACGCCGCCGCCGGCGTGTACAAGAAGCTGGTGATCTCCGCCGATCGCAAGCGGCTGTTGGGCGGGATCCTCGTCGGTGACGCGCGCCCATACGGCGAATGGCTCGGCCTCTTCCGCCGCGCCGCGGTGCTGCCCGAGACGCCCGAGGAGCTGTTCTTCCCGGCCCGCGCCGGCGGCGGCGCGAGCGCCGGGGGCATCGCGGGGCTGCCCGCCGACGCGACCATCTGCTCGTGCCTGAACGTCGTCAAGGGCACGATCTGCGCGGCGGTCGCCGGCGGCGGGCTCACCACCGTGGCCGCCGTGAAGTCGTGCACCAAGGCCGGCACCGGCTGCGGCTCGTGCGTGCCGCTGCTGAACGAGCTGCTCGCCGCGGAGCTTGTCCGCGCCGGCGTGGCGGTGAATACCGACCTGTGCGAGCACTTCCCGCACACCCGCCAGCAGCTCTACCACCTGGTGCGCGTGCACGGCGTGCGCAGCTTCGAGGGGCTCATCGAGCGCCACGGCCGCGGCGAGGGCTGCGAGATCTGCAAGCCCGCGGTCGCCTCGATCCTGGCCTCGGCGTGGAACGAGCACGTGCTCGACAAACGCCACGCGCCGCTGCAGGACACCAACGATCGCTTCCTCGCCAACATCCAGCGCGACGGCACCTACTCGGTCGTGCCGCGTGTGCCCGCCGGCGAGATCACGCCCGCGCAGCTCATCGTGCTCGGCCAGGTCGCGCACAAGTACGGCCTGTACACCAAGGTCACCGGCGGTCAGCGCGTGGACCTGTTCGGCGCGCGCGTCGAGCAGCTGCCCGACGTCTGGCGCGAGCTGATCGCCGCCGGCTTCGAGTCGGGCCACGCGTACGGCAAGGCGCTGCGCACGGTGAAGTCGTGTGTCGGCTCGACCTGGTGCCGCTACGGCGTGCAGGACTCGGTGGCCGTCGCGATTGCCATCGAGAAGCGGTACCGCGGCCTCCGCAGCCCGCACAAGCTGAAGTCGGCGGTCTCGGGCTGCGCGCGCGAGTGCGCCGAGGCGCAGAGCAAGGACTTCGGCATCATCGCCACCGAGAAGGGCTACAACCTCTACCTCTGTGGCAACGGCGGCATGAAGCCGCAGCACGCGCAGCTGTTCGCCGCGGATCTCGACGCCAGGACGCTCATCCGCTACCTGGACCGCTTCCTGATGTTCTACATCCGCACCGCGGATCGGCTGCAGCGCACCGCGACCTGGTTCAACAAGCTCGACGGCGGCATGGCCTACCTGCGCCGCGTCATCATCGACGACGAGCTCGGCATCGGCGCCGAGCTCGAGGCCGAGATGGCGCACGTGGTCGCCACCTACGAGTGCGAGTGGAAGGCGACGCTCGAGGATCCCGAGAAGCTGCGCCGCTTCCGCCCGTTCGTGAACGCCTCCACGTCTGACCCCAGCATCGTGCAGATCCGCGAGCGTGGTCAGGCCCGACCCGCCACCTGGGACGAGAAGCGAGAGATCTCGATGGCCGCCATGGGAGGTACCGTATGAACGCCTTCATCACCAGGACCCGCTGGGTCGACGTCTGCGCCCTCGACGACATCTGGCCCGACACCGGCGAGTGCGCGCTGGTCGGCCGCCTGCAGATCGCGCTCCTGCGCGTGGGCGACGGCGAGTGCGTCTACGCCATCGACAACTTCGATCCGTTCTCCAAGGCCTACGTGCTGTCGCGCGGCATCGTCGGCGATCGTCATGGCGAGCCCAAGGTCGCCTCGCCCATGTACAAGCAGAGCTTTTCGCTGACCACCGGCGCGTGCCTGGACGATGCGAGCGTGCACGTGAAGGTCTATCCGACGCGCGTGCGCGACGGCCGCGTCGAGCTGCAGGTGCCGGCGATCACCCTCGACTCGTACGAGAGCCTGGAGGCGACGCCTTGATCCGCAGCGAGGCGCTGCGCGTGGTCGGCGCGATGCCCGCACCGCCGCGGGCGATGGCTGGGTCAGCCTCGGCACCGGCGTCGTTTCTGCGCGCGCTCCTCGACGAGCAGCAGGATCTCAGCGCGGTCGAGCGCTTCGCGCGCGCTCACGACCAGGACGCGCTTCCCGAGCAGGCGCGCTTCTACAAGGATCTCCTGCCTGCGTCGGCGCCCGGCCCGGGCCAGCAGTACGCGTTCGAGGTCGACCTCGACGCCTGCTCCGGCTGCAAGGCATGCGTGGTCGCGTGCCACCACCTGAACGGTCTGGAAGAGGACGAGCTGTGGCGCAGCGTGGGCCTCCTGCAGGGCGGCACCTCGGCTCAGCCGGTGCAGGCTACCGTCACCACCGCTTGCCACCACTGCGTCGATCCGGCGTGCATGACCGGCTGTCCGGTGGGGGCGTACGAGAAGGATCCCGTCACCGGCATCGTGAAGCACCTCGACGATCAGTGCTTCGGTTGCCAGTACTGCACGCTCATGTGCCCGTACGACGCGCCCAAGTACTCGAAGAAGCTGGGCATCGTGCGCAAGTGCGACATGTGCAGCGGCCGGCTCGCGGTCGGTGAGGCGCCGGCGTGCGTGCAGGCGTGCCCGAGCAGCGCCATCCGCATCAGCCTGGTCGACACCGCGCAGATGATCGAGGAGAGCACCGCGGGGGTCTTCCTGCCCGGCACGACGTCACCCGCGGACACGGTGCCGACGACCCGCTACGTCACCAAGAAGGCGATGCCGAAGAACCTCCTGCCCGCCGACTTCTTCACCGTGCGCGCCGAGCACGCGCACACGCCGCTCGTGCTCATGCTGGTGCTCACGCAGCTCTCGGTGGGCGCCTACGCCGTCACGCAGGCCGCGTCGCTGCTGGGCGGCGAGTGGGCGACCGCGGGCTTCGGCGCGCGCGGCTCGTTCCTGGCGCTCTGCTTCGGGCTCGTGGCGATGGCCGCGAGCATCTTCCACCTGGGCCGCCCTCAGCTCGCGTACCGCGCGCTGATCGGGCTGCGCACCTCGTGGCTGAGCCGCGAGATCGCCGCGTTCTCGGCGTTCGCCGGCTGTGCCGGGCTGCACGCGGCGTCGTTCGTGGTGCCGCTCCTGGGCGGCTTCCGCGCCGAGCTGGGCGCGCTGAGCGCTGGGGTCGGGCTGGCCGCGGTGTTCTGCTCGGTGATGGTCTACGCGGCGACCCGGCGCGAGCACTGGCGCGCGGCGCTCACCGGCCGGCGCTTCCTGGGCACCACGGCGATCCTGGGCACCGCGGTGGTCGTGCTGGTGACCGGGCTGTCGGTCGGCTCGCTGCCGCGCGTGCTGCTGGTGCTGCTGGTGATCGTCTCGATCAGCAAGCTGGTGCCTGACCTGGCGGTGCTCCTGCACCTGCGTGATCGGCAGCACGGTCCGCTCCGCCGCGTCGCCATGCTCATGACCACCGAGCTGCGCGCGCACACCAGCTTCCGCTTCATCCTGGCCGCGCTGGGCGGCGTGGTGATCCCGGCGATCTTGCTCGCGACCGGTCCGCCCGGCACGCACGTGCCGCTCTCGCCCGTCGGCCCGGTGTTCTGCTTCGTCTTCTGCGTGCTCGGCGAGCTGCTCGAGCGGCACCTGTTCTTCACCGCGGCGCCGGCGCCGCGCATGCCCGGAGTCGCGGGTTGATGCGCCTCGTCGACACGCTCGCCGGTCTGCTCGTGAAGCACGACGGGCCGCTCACGTCCTCGCTCGCGCGCACGCCGGGCGGCTTCGGCCTCGGCCAGGTGCCCGCGCGGCTGCGCCCCGACGCCACCGCGCGCACCGTGTGCGGCTTCTGCTCGACCGGTTGCTCGCTGACCGTGCACCTCAAGGACGGCCAGCCGGTGAACGTGTCGCCGACGAGCAGCTACCCGGTCAACCAGGGCATGGCCTGTCCCAAGGGCTGGGAGGCGCTCGCGCCGCTCACCGCCACCGATCGCGCGACCACGCCGCTCCTGCGCGAGCGCGGCGGGAAGGCGACCCCGGTCTCCTGGGACACCGCGCTGCGCACGTTCGTGACGCGCATGAAGGCGGTGCAGGCGCGCCACGGCGCGCACGCGATCTCGTTCCTGTCGAGCGGGCAGATCGTGACCGAGGAGATGGCGCTCTTGGGCGCGATGGCCAAGTTCGGGATGGGCATGCTGCACTGCGACAGCAACACCCGGCAGTGCATGGCGACCTCGGCGGTCGCCTACAAGCAGTCGTTCGGCTACGACGCGCCGCCCTATGCCTACGCGGATCTGGAGGCATCCGACGTGCTGGTGTTCGTGGGCGCGAACCCGTGCATCGCGCACCCGATCATGTGGCAGCGCGTGTGCAAGAACCCGCACGAGCCCGAGATCATCGTCGTCGATCCCCGCACCACCGAGACCGCGATGGCGGCGACCGCGCACCTGGCGCTGCGGCCCAAGTCGGATCTCGCGCTGCTCTACGGCCTGGCGCACATCCTGTGCGCGCGTGGCTGGGTCGACGAGGCGTTCGTCGCCGCGCACACCAGCGGCATCGAGGGCTTCCGCGCGCACGTGGCGGCCTTCACGCCGGCGCGCGTGGCCGGCGAGACCGGCATTCCGGCGGAGCGGCTCGAGGCCATCGCCGCGCTGATCCACGGCGGCAAGCGGGTCTCGTTCTGGTGGACCATGGGCGTGAATCAGAGCCACGAGGGCGTGCGCGTCGCGCAGGCGATCATCGACCTGGCGCTCCTGACCGGCAACATCGGCCGCCCCGGCACCGGCGCGAACTCGATCACCGGGCAGTGCAACGCGATGGGCTCGCGGCTCTACTCCAACACCACGAACCTCATCGGCGGCCACGACTTCGCCGATCCGGCGCACCGCGCCAAGGTGGCCGGCGTGCTGGGCATCTCGCAGGACGTGATCCCGACCGCGCCCGGCCTCGCCTACGATCAGATCGTCGAGGGCATCCTGGCCGGCAAGATCAAGGGCCTGTGGGTGATCGGCACCAACCCCGCGCACTCGTGGATCAACCAGCGCGACTTCCACGAGGTGCTCGGCAAGCTCGACTTCCTGGTAGTCCAGGACATGTACGCCAGCACGGAGACCGCGCAGCTCGCCGATCTGGTGCTGCCCGCGGCCGGCTGGGGCGAGAAGGACGGCACGTTCATCAACAGCGAGCGGCGCGTCGGGCTCACCCGCAAGGTGGCGCGCGCGCCCGGCCAGGCGCTCGCCGACTTCGGCATCTTCCGCGCGATCGCCGAGTACTGGGGACTGGGCGACATGTTCGCGGCGTGGAGCTCGCCCGAGGCGGTGTTCGGCATCCTGCGCGAGCTGTCGCGCGGCCAGCCGAGCGACATCAGCGGGATCAGCGGCTACCAGATGCTCGACGAGCACGGCGGCGTGCAGTGGCCGCTGCCCGAGGGCACCGACGTGGCCTCGCTCGCCGCCGAGCGGCGTCTCTTCGAGGACGGGCGCTTCTTCCACACCGACGGCAAGGCGCGCTTCGTGTACGAGGCGCCGCGTCCGTTGCCCGAGCCGACCAGCGCAAACTACCCGTTTGTCCTGCTCACCGGGCGCGGGCAATCGAGCCAGTGGCACACGCAGACGCGCACCAAGAAGTCGGCGATCCTGCGGCGCCTCTCGCCGCTCTCGATCTACGTCGAGCTGAACCCGGTGGACGCGCGCCGCCTGGGCGTGCGGCCGCGCCAGTGGGTATGGGTGCAGTCGCAGCGCGGCCGGGTGAAGGCGCGCGCCGTGGTCACGCCCACGGTGCCGACCGGCCAGGTGTTCGTGCCCATGCACTACGCGAAGACCAACGTGCTCACGTTCCCGGCGTTCGATCCGTACTCGCGCCAGCCCAGCTACAAGCACTGCGCGGTGAACGTGGTGGTCGCGGACGAGTAGCCCGGCGGGAAGGCGCTTGCTCGCGCGGGCTCGCGGGTTATTGACTATTGGTCAGTAGGGCGCCATGCTCCGGCTCATGGGCTTGCGGACCGAACTTCGCGCCTGGGTCGGTGGCCACCTCACACGAACGGTGCTCCTGCTCGGCCGCCGCGCGCTGGGCGCGCGCGTCGAGACCCATCGCGACGCGCGCGGGAGGGAGACCCCGGTGCTGGTCGTCGGCCAGGCGCGACGCGGAACGATCGTCTGGCTGCACGGCTTCGGCGATCGCGTCGAGACCTTCCTGCCGGTGGCGGCGAAGCTGCGCCGCGACTACCGCATCGTGATCCCGGCGATGCCGGCGTTCAACGGCGGCTGGGTCGACCGGGAGGCGAGCCACACCTTCGAGGCCTACGGCGAGTGGCTGGCGGAGGTGATCGCTGCGGTCGTGCCCGGCGACTTCCACCTCATGGGCAACTCGCTGGGCGGCGCCACGGCGCTTGCGCTGGCGGCGCGCATGCCCGAGCGCGTCAGCTCGCTCACGCTGGTGTGCTGCGCGGGCGTGAACGTCGACGGCGTGCGCCACGTGGGCCACGAGATCGTCGGCGGCGACAACCTCTTCGAGGTGCGCGCGCGCGCTGATCACGAGCGCTTCATGCGCCGGGTCATGGTGCGGCCGCCGCTCTTGCTGCGCCTGGCCTCCGAGCACCTCTTCCGCGAGCAGCGCGGCCTGGCCGACTGGTACGTGCGCGTCGCGAACGATCTCGCCGAAGGCGGCCGGGGCGCGTTCGGCTCGACCGCCGCGATCGTCGAGCTGGCGGCCGTGCGCGTGCCGACGCTGGTGGTCTGGGGCGAGCACGATAGCCTCCTGCCGCTGTCCATCGGCGAGCACGTGGCGCGCACCATCCCGGGCGCCGAGCTCGAGATCCTGCACGGCATCGGCCACGTGCCGCACGTGGAGAGCCCCGCGGCGCTGGCAAAGGCGTTCACGCGGTTCGCGCGCCGCGTCGGCGCCGCGCGCGCGTCCGCGCCGTAGTGTGGCGCGCGTCACGGATCTTGCGTCGCGCTCGAGCTTCCGCCTGAGATCAGCGACTGATAGCCGCGAATCGCCGCGCGGCGATTCGGTCGTCGAGGCGTCGTGTTACATTTCTCGACGCTGATGGTTGACGATCTTCGCAGTGGCACCTGGGTTACTTACGTCGATGGACTCGCGGCGGGGTTGTTCGTACGCCGCTGTCGGCTGCAGGTGCTCTCGGGCCCCGACGCGGGCGAGCCGAAGGACTACGAGACCAGCGTGCTGCGCATCGGTGCGCGCCGCGGCTGCGATCTCGAGCTGCACGACAGCAAGGTGTCCGGGCTGCACAGCGAGATCCGCCTCGACGAGCGCGGCTATCGCCTGCGCGACATGGAGTCGACGAACGGCACCTGGGTCGGTGGCTACCGCGTGCAGGACCTCTACATCAACCCCGGCACCGTGATCCATGTCGGCGCGTCGCGCATCCGCTTCGAGCCGCTCGGCGACGGCGTGGAGATGCAGCTCTCGGCGCAGGATCGCTTCGGCGGCCTGGTCGGCCGCAGCGTCAAGATGCGCGAGCTGTTCGCGCGGCTCGAGCGCATCGCGGTCACCGACGCGACCGTGCTCGTGACCGGTGATACCGGCACCGGCAAGGAGCTGGTCGCCGAGGCGCTCCACGAGAGCTCGCCGCGCGTGGCCGGGCCGTTCGTGGTGCTCGACTGCGGCGCCATTCCGCCCAACCTGGTCGAGAGCGAGCTGTTCGGGCACGAGCGCGGCTCGTTCACCGGCGCCGCCGGCACGCGCATCGGCGCCTTCGAGGAGGCGAGCGGCGGCACGGTCTTCCTGGACGAGATCGGCGAGATGCCGCTCGACCTTCAGCCGAAGCTGCTCCGCGTCCTCGAGAGCCGCGAGATCCGCAGGGTGGGATCGAACCAGCAGCGCCCGGTCGACGTACGCGTGATCGTCGCGACGAACCGTGATCTCCGCGCCGAGGTCAACGCCGGGCGCTTCCGCCCGGACCTCTACTTCCGCGTCGCCGTCCTGAAGATCGGGCTCCCCGCGCTGCGCGATCGGCCCGAGGATCTGCCCGTCCTCGTCGACGCCATCCTCGACGCGCTCGGCGCCGGCCCCGACGACGCGGCGCGCCTCCGGACACCGGAGCTCCAGGCGCAGC
>JBKJOI010000468.1:0-3533 GCA_046595695.1 Haliangiales bacterium
GCGGGACTGCATCGCCAGGGTGGGCAAGCGGCTCGGCGCCGACCAGCTGCTGTTCTTGGTGATCGTTCGCGTCGGCTCGCAGTTCCAGATCGACCCGACCTGGGCCGAGGTCGCGAGCGGGCGCACGCTCGCGCGCGAGGCCATCCAGCTCGACGACTCGGATCCGCTGCCCGAGCGGGTGTTCCGGCCGCGCGCGCAGAAGCTCCTGCCCGACGCCCGCCTGCGCCAGGACGGCAGTGCCACCGTGGTGATCGGCGGCGGGCGCAACCCCGAGGGCCGGCACATGACCACCGCGGCGTGGATCGCGGGCGGCGTGGGCGCCGCGGCGCTCGTGGGCGGGTCGATCTTCGGGCTGCAGGCGGTGCTGGCGAACGGCAGCCTCAAGGACGACGGCTGCGACACCGGCCCGTGCGCCAACGCCGACAGCCGCGCCGACGAGCTCGACGATCAGATCCTGTACGCCGACGTGCTCTTCGGCGTCGCGCTCGCCGCCGGCGCCGTCACCGCGTGGTTCTACTTCACGTCGGCCGGGCCGGCCATGCCCGCGGATACCAAGCGGCCGCCCACGCCCCCGCCGGTGGGCGTGTCCGCGGTGCCCGGCGGCGGTGTGTTCGTCAACCTGGGTGGCCATTTCTGATGCACGAGATCCGCGCCGACGCGGAGTCGCACCTGAACTGCCCACGCTGCTACGCGGTGTTCCGCAACCGTTACCCGGCGTGTCCGCTCGACGGCACGCCGCTCGTCGACATGGCCGAGGACCTGCTGGTCGGCAAGCTCATCGCCGATCGCTACCTCATCGAGCAGTTCGTCGGCGAGGGCGGCATGGGCCGCGTCTACCGCGCGCGCCACAAGCAGCTCAGCCGGCGCTTCGCCATCAAGGTGCTGTTCGGCGAGTTCGCCGCCGAGGACAAGGCGCGCGCCCGCTTCGCCCGCGAGGCCGAGGCGGCCAGCCGGCTCGATCACCCGAACGTCGTCAGCGTGACCGACTACGGCGAGACGCCGACGCGCCTGCCCTACCTCGCCATGGACTTCGTCGAGGGGAAAGATCTGCTGACGGTCCTCGAGATCGAGCGGCGCCTGCCGCTCGATCGCGTGCTGCGGCTGGGCAAGGACATGTGCCGCGGTCTCGCGCACGCGCACTCGCGCGGGCTGGTGCACCGCGACTTCAAGCCGGGCAACGTGATGATCGTCGACGACCACGGCCGCGAGGTGCCGCGCATCGCCGACTTCGGGCTCGCGATCGATCCCGATGACCTGAGCCCGCGACTGACCACGGGGCGGATCATCTTCGGGTCGCCCGCGTACATGTCGCCCGAGCAGGCCTCGAACGGCGCCATCGACGCGCGCGCGGATCAGTTCGCGCTCGGCGTCACGCTGTTCGAGCTGCTGACCGGACGCTTGCCGTTCGGCGGAAGCGCGGTGGAGCAGCTGACCCAGAACGCCAGCGCGCCGCGGCCGCTCATGACCGTCCATGTGCCGGATCTGGTCGTGCCCGAGAGCGTCGAGCAGCTGGTGCAGAAGCTCATGGCGATCTGGCCGGAGGCGCGCTTCCCCAACGTGGACGCGACGCTCGCCGAGATCGAGGCCATCGAGGCCGAGATGGCCTCGATCAACGCCCGCGCGAGCGCGGCCAACGCGCGGTCGGCGACGGGCCGGAAGCCGCGGACCACGCGGCCGACCGGGCCGACCGGGCCGATGACGCCGATGACAACGACCGCGGCGATGGCGGCGGCGGCGATCGCCGCGGCCGCCGCCGGGCGCGCGCAGAACGGGCGCACCGACCTGGTGCCGACGCTGCCGAGCGGGCCGGAGCCGGGGCCGAACGGGCGTCGGCTGCTGCTCGTGGTCGGCGCGATCCTGCTCGTCGGCGTGAGCGTCGGGGTGCTCGTGGGCCTGAGCGGCCGCGGCGCGAAGCCGCCGCCGATCGTGTTCACCGCCGTGACCATCGATGCGGGGCCGACCGTCGTGGGGCCGGGCCGAACCGAAGTTGCGGACGCGGCGCCGATGGTCGCGGCGCTCGCGCCCGACGGGGCGCCCGAGGTCGTCGGGCCCCACGCCGGCAACGGCAAGCGGCCGAAGCTGCGTCCCGACGCGGGGATCGCGGCCACGATCATGGACCCGCCAGTCGTGATCGAGAAGGACCCGCCGGTCGTGATCGAGAAGGACCCGCCGGTCGTGATCATGGACCCGCCGGTCGTGATCATGGACCCGCCGATCGAGAAGCCGCCCGTGGTCGAGCCGCCCGGCGCGCTCACGCCGAAGAGCATCACCGACTACTACACGAAGGTCGGCACCGCGCTCGAGCAGCTGAGCCAGAAGAAGGGCAAGGATGCGGCCGAGCCGTTCCGGAAGCGCTACTTCGCGATCCCGCTGAACGACGCGCTGCGCACGCCCGGGCTGCGCGCGGACACGATGAAGAAGCTGGGCGCGCTGGAGCGCGACATCCGTACCGCGCTCGCCTCGCCTTGATCCTTCGCGATCCGTCCCGCGCGTAACCTTCGCCTGGGGGCACATGTGCCGACCGGTCGGTGTCGTCCTACATTCCGACAGTGATCGGTTCCGGACACTCCGGACCTAGCGCCTACCGGCTGAAGTCGTCGCCGGTGGTCTGGCCGTCGATGGTCGCGTCGGTAGCGTGGCGCCCGGCGCCTCGCTCGCCGCTCGCGGCGATCTTGGCCTTCACGGCCTCGGTCCGGCCGGCGACATCGCGGAAGCGCGGGTCGCGCTTGGAGACCTTCTCGTAGTAGTAGAGCGCCTCGCGCGAATCGCCGAGCGCGTCGTAGGCGACGCCCAGCTCGAAGTACAGCGCCAGCGACTCGCGCTCGTTGATGCCGTCGACGTAGAGGCCGCTCTTGAACTCGGTCACGGCCTCGCTCATCTTGCCGCGCTCGACGTGGCAGAGGCCGATCATGAGGTGGCACTGGACCGAGCGGCCGGGCGTCTCGCGGACCAGGTTGAACTCCTTGATCGCCTCATCGTGGAGCCCCATCTCCTTGTAGGCGAGGCCCAGGTCGTAGTGCGTGTCGGCATCAGAGTCGCCGAGCCGGTGCGAGATGATCGAGGGGCGCTTCTCGATGCGCGGCTTGGGCGTGGACGACGAGGTGGCCGCCGGCGCGGGAGCCGGCGCGGGCGGCGCGGCGCCGAGCGGCTCGTTCGCGGGATCTTCCTCGGCGGCCGAGCGCTCCATGGCTTCCACGTCCTGGAGCTTGGCGAGCACGAGCGGATGGTTCGGGTAGCGGCCGAGCAGGCCGCTCAGGATGTCGCGCGCCTCGGAGAACAGGTTCTGGCCGACGAAGAAGTCGGCCTCGTCGAGGTCGTCCTCCAGGCTCGAGCCGCCGCCCGAGGTGGGCTCCTCGTGCTCGGCGCCCTGCATGGTCGGCAGGCCTTCGGAGGAGTTCTCCGGCGCGGCCATGGCGCCGGCGGTGTCGCCGTCGAGGTCGTCGGGCAGCGCAGGCAGCGCGGGCGCGCTGTCGAGCACGAAGTCATCGGAGGCCGCCGCGTACTCCTCGGGGGCCGCGTACTCCTCGTCGTAG
>JBKJOI010000531.1:0-7027 GCA_046595695.1 Haliangiales bacterium
CGAGGATGCGCGGACGCCCGCCACCGAAGGACGCGTTGTCCACGCTCGGCGCCGCGGCGGCGCGCTGACCGCGCTCGCCCGCCAGCCAGTCGCGTGCGGCGCGCTGCACGAACACCTCGGGCGACAGGCCCTCGGCGGTGCAGGCGGCCTGGATGGCCGCCCAGTCGCCGGCCTCGAAGCGGATCAGCAGCTCGTGGCTGCCGTCGGTCACCACCAGCTTGCCGGTGGTGGCGCGAAGCGGGTTGTCGAACACCGGCGGCTTGACGAAATCAGACGGCAACTTGGGCACGGGTGGTCTCCTTCCATCCCAGGCGGGCGGCGACCTCGGTCGCGAGCGCGCGGAAATCCTCGGAGCCGCGGCGCGGCGCGCGCTCGGCTTGCTCGATGGCAAAGATGTCGCGGTGCCACGCGGGGCACACGATGAACGAGCTGTTGGCGCGGATGCGCGTCTCGAAGAGCGCGTCGCCGTAGGCCGCGCGCACCTGCTGGCGCGCCTGCTCGGTCACGCCCAGCCGGCGGTCGTGCACGACCTGCACGCAGCCGAGCACGGTCACATGGCCGAGCTCGGCGGCGCCGATCTCCGCGGCAGCCTCGCTGGTGGTGCGCAGGCCCTCGAGCGCCTTGGGATCGGGCGTGAACGGCATCAGCACGTGAGTCGACGCGACCAGGCTATTCACCGTCGCGAGCTGCTGCTCGGGCGCGGTATCGATGATGGCGAGGTCGAAGCCGGTCAGGTTGCGCAGCGCACGCTTCAGGATGGTCTCCCGGCCGGTGCGCGAGACGATCGTGAGCTGGGCCGCGGTGAGGTCACGCGACGCAGGCGCGACGAACAGGCCTTCGCGCGTGGACGGGCGGATCACCTGCTCCATGGTCGCCTGCCCGATGAGCACGTGCGCCATGGTCGGCGCATCGTCGGGCAGCTGATCGAGCAGCACGGCGGTCGCGCTCGCCTGCGAGTCCATGTCGATGAGCAGCACGCGCTTGCCGTCGAGGGCGAGCGCCGCCGCGAGGTTCGTTGCCACCGAAGACTTGCCGACCCCGCCCTTCCGATTCGCAATCGCCACGGTGATCATGAGCCGACTCTAGGCTCCGTTCGGGATCGCGCAACTTTTTGGGTGTAAGGTGGACGTGCGTCATGACCAACGAACGTCGCCCAGCAGGTCCCACGTGGTACGGCGATCGCCGGGTGAGTGACACCGGCATCACCTCCGTCCTGATCGACGTCCGCGCCCTGGAAGGCGTGGTGACGCTCGTCGGTGGCGACGCCGCGGCCGCAGCACGCGCGCTGGTCCCCGAGCTGCTCATGGTGGCCAACCTCGCGCTGCGGAATCCCGCCCACGCGAGCACCATCGAGGTCATCGGCAGGTTGACGATCTCCATCCACGGCGGACCGCTCGGTTTCGGCGTCGACGACGACGGCGTGGTCACGCTCGCCGATCTCAACCACTACACGCTGCGCAGCGGCCCTCGCACGGCCGTGCGGTACCTGGCGATCGCGGGCGGCGTCCAGCTCGGCACCGGGGCGCTCGCCGGCACCCGTCCGCTGCTCGTCGGTGAGGCCCTCCGTCCCGCCGGCCAGCGCGGCGCGCTCGTCGCCGGCCCCGGCCGCCTCGATCTCCGCCTCTCCGACCCGATCCGGATCCACCCTGGCCCCGACGCCGCGCGCTTCGCCCCCGGTGCCTTCGAGGCCCTCCAGCGCTCCACGTGGACCGTCCAGCCCGGCACCGATCGCGTCGTCGTCCGCCTCTCCGCAGGGACCGCCGGCGCGTCATTCGCCCCGCAATCCTCGGGCCCCTCGGCTGCTTCCGCCCCGCGCGGCGCCCTCGCCGTCACCCCGAGCGGCGACCTGCTCTGCCTCGGCCCCGATCACCCCGCCGCCAGCGTCCACCCCATCCTCGCCCTCGTCGCCCCGCCCGACCTCGGCCGCCTCGCCGCCCGCGCCGCCGGCGCCCCCGTCACCTTCGCCTGAGACGGTGCTCAGGATCTTACTTTCTTACTTTGGGGACGGTGCTCAGGATCTTACTTTCGGTCCCCGGGCGCGGAGGCGGGTGTATAGATGTCGCCGATGCCGCGTCGCTACTGGATCATCAAGAGCGAGCCCTTCAAGTACCCGTGGGCACGCCTCGTCACCGACGGGAAGACCTTCTGGGACGGCGTGCGCAACTTCGAGGCGCGCAACAACCTCCGCGCCATGTCGGTCGGCGACCTGGCGCTCTTCTACCACTCGAACGAAGGCCGCGAGGTCGTCGGCATCGCACGGGTCGTGCGCGCGGCGTACCAGGACCCGACCTCGGACGACAACTGGAGCGCGGTCGACTTCGCGCCGGTCAAGCCGCTCGTCCGACCGGTGTCGCTCGAGACCATCAAGAACGACGCGAGCCTGGCGAAAATGGCCCTGGTGAGGCGCTCGCGGCTCTCGGTGGCCCCGGTCGAGCCGGCCGAGATGGAGCGCGTGCTCGCGCTCGGCGCGACGAAGCTACGAAGCAGCTGACGGCGCTCGCCCGGTAGGCCTGCCGCCCCCGAAAGTGAGCTCGGGTGCTCCGAAAGTAAGAAAGTAAGATCCTGAACACCGTCCCCGAACTAGAGGACGCCGGGGATGATCTTGTAGCGGACCTTCTGGCAGTAGGTCTTCCAGTCGGCGCCGTACTTGATCGCGCAGCGGCCGTCGTCGCGGAAGGCGCGGTCGGTGAGCAGGATGGTCAGGAAGATCACGTAGAAGTACGGCAGAACGCCGGAGAAGAGCGCCGGCAGCGACCAGAAGAAGGCGCCCAGGATCTCGGGTACGTAGTGGAAGTGCCGCGAGATGCCCCACCAGCCCGAGGCCAGCAGGAGGCTCTCCTTGTGCTCGCCCTTCTCGGTGGTGTAGTGGCCCACGATGATGACGGGCGGCTTGCCCCAGACGCTGGTCTTGCCACCGCTGGCGCGCACGCGCTGGCGCTGCTCATCGGCCAGGTAGTTGATGAAGATGCTGACGGCGCCCAGCACGAAGATGCCGAGGGCGAGCGGCACGCCGAGCTGGTTGGGATGGTGCACCAGGTAGAGCGTCGTCGAGGTGTAGACCGCCGGCACCCAGACCAGGCAGCCCCAGCAGATGTAGAAGCCGGCGCGGTCGTGCATGATGTCTAGCGAACGCAGGTAGCCGGTCTCCCACCAGAAGAACTTGGCGATGTAGACGAGCTGCAGACCGACCGCGACCATCATGGAGTCGGAGAGGCCGTAGAGCGCGTGCTGCTTGGCGGCGAACGACAGGAGGATGATCGGCCACGCCATCATGCCGAAGCGGCAGTTCGTGAACATCTTCACGTCCCAGCCGAGGATGCGCGGGTAGAGCTCGGTGCCCCAGTAGTAGTCGAACACCGGGTTGCCGCTCGAGCCGTGGTCGCTGCTCGACGGCGCGTAGCGGCCCTTCAGGTAGAGCAGCGCGCAGAAGACCAGGCTGAAGACGTTGAGCGCGCCCAGGATGCCGCCGAAGTGGTCGTAGATCACCGTCGGCGAGAACCAAGCGAGCGCGTACGCGCCCACGAACCACATCGCGACCGTGGTGGAGAAGGCCAGCACGCCGTTGGCCTTGTAGACGGGCACGTTGCCGTTCGCGGTGATCGGGCCGTGAAACGGCTTGCCCGGCAGGATGCGCATGAGCAGGAGCTGGACCGCCGCGAAGATGCCGATCATGGCCCACGCGGTCGGCGTGCCGAAAAAGACCGGGCGCCAGATCGACGCGAGCGTGGACAGGAAGCCGTCGTGGGCGAACTGCTGCACCAGCGCGCCGATGGAGCCGCGGTGCACGGTGTGCGTGTGCCAGAGCAGGATCGCCGTCGGTGGGCACACCGTGATGAGCGCCGCCGGGACCATGGTCTGCCGGAGCCATCGTGGCCCCACCCGCTCGCTCTGGTAGGTGTGAGCGAAACCCGCTGTGGTGCGCGCGCCCTGTTCCATGCCGCGAACTAGAACATGTTTCACTCGTGCCGCCAAGGGCGACTCGCATCCGGTCCCAGACGGTGCGGGTCGTCCACCACGGCGTCCTCGACGAGAACGTCGACTTCCTGGCCAAGCCCTTCACCACCGACCCGGTGCTGTCCGCGGTCGCGCGCGTGCTGGAGAGCCCGCCCGTGCGGCGGCCCGACGCCGGTCTATAGTCAGGCGGCATGAGCGGCCTCATCAGCGTCCAGGGCGTGCAGGTTCCCTCGTTCATGTACGGCACCGCGTGGAAGGAGGAGCGCACCGAAGCGCTCACCACGGTGGCGCTGCGCGCGGGCTTCCGCGCCATCGACACCGCGAACCAGCGCAAGCACTACGTCGAGGCCGGCGTGGGCGCGGCCGTGGCCGCGAGTGGCGTCGCGCGTGGCGAGCTGTTCCTGCAGACCAAGTTCACCTACGCGCGCGGCCAGGACCAGCGCCTGCCCTACGATCCGGCCGCGAACGTCACGACCCAGGTGCGGCAGTCGTTCGCGAGCTCCCTCGTGCACCTGGGCGTCGAGTACATCGACTCGTACGTGCTGCACGGGCCGTCATCGGGCAGCGGCTGGAGCGCGCTCGACCAGGAGGCCTGGCTCGCCATGGAGGCGCTGCACGGCGAGCGCGGCGTCCGGCTGCTCGGTGTCAGCAACGTCTCGCTCGAGCAGCTCTCCGCGCTGACGGCCCAGGCAAAGGTCGCCCCGGCGTTCGTGCAGAACCGCTGCTACGCCCGCACCGGCTGGGACGGCGAGGTGCGCGCCTTCTGTCGCGCGCACGCGATCGTCTACCAGGGCTTCTCACTCCTGACCGCCAACCGTCGCGAGCTCGACGGCCCGGTCGTGAAGACCATCGCGCGCCGCGTGGGCGCGACCGTGCAGCAGGTGGTCTTCCGCTTCGCGCGAGCGGTCGGCATGCTGCCGCTGACGGGGACCTCGGATCCGAAACACATGCAGGAGGACCTGGCCAGCGAGCAGGTCGTGCTCCCGGCCGCGGACCTCGAGGCGATCGAGCGCCTCGGCGCCTGACTCAGAGCGTCTTCTTCGGCCGCGCCGGCGGCCCGGTCCCGCCGGACGCGTCGCCCGGGTTGCCCGGGGCGCCCGGGTTGCCCGGGGCGCCCGGGGCGCCCTCCGCACGCTTCGCGCGGAGCTCCTCGAACTCGGCGCGCGCCTGCGCATCGGCCTCCTCGCGCGAAGATGCCTTGCGGGGCGAGGCCGCCGCGGCCGCCGCCGGCCGCCCGTCGAGCTCGTCGTCCAGGCGCACCTGCGCCTCCAGATCGGCGAGGTGCGTGCGCGCGTTGTCGAGCGCGAGGTCCTCGGCGCTGCGCAGCGCTGGATCATCAGCGGTGAGCGCGGCGACCACCGCGGCGCCGCCCTGCCGGCTCGCGATCTTCTGCAGCTCGGCCATCTCCGCGCGCGCGGCCTGGTATTCCCGCTCGACCGTCGCCAGCTCGCTGCCGAGCGCCTCGAGGCGCGCGTCGAGCTCGGTCAGCAGCACCAGCGCCTCGGGTCGGGTGTCGCCGGCGGCGCTCGCGCGAACGCCCTCGAGCCGGGTCAGCTCGGCCTCGAGCTCCTGTTTCCGGGCCAGGCGGGTCGCGGCCAGCCGCTTGTTCAGGGAGAACGCCTGGGCCAGCGCATCGGCGACTTCGCTCATGGGCCCCAATCTAGCACCGTCGTCATGGGCACTGGCCCGTTGACGCTACGGTCCAGGGATGGCATGCCTGTCCCGTGAGTGAAACCAGCTATCCCGTCACCGTGTCCGTGAGGCGCCCCGATGGTTCCGTCGAGCAGGTGCGGGTGGGCACCGCGGTCCAGGTCGAGGAAGGCTTCCGGCTGAGCCTCGGCGAGCTCGCCATCGGTGCGGTCGCCGACGCGCCCCGCCCGGAGCGCCGGCCGGCCCCTGCCGGCGGCGACGGCGGCATGGTCTTCCCGCCCTACGGCCGCAGCAAGGGCGCCCCGATTGCCGGCGGCTCGATGCAGGACCTCGAGTTCTACGCGAACGGCTGCCGCCGGACCCTGAACGATCCGGCCAAGTCGCGCTGGCACGACAAGGAGCGCGTGCTGCTCGCTGCCATCGAGGCCGAGATCGCGGCCCAGGGCGGCGGCGTCGCGCCCTCGTTCGACGACCGCAGCGCGTCGCGCTCGTTCGACAGCTCGTCGCGCTCGTTCGACGACCGCGGCCCGCCCCGCGGCGACGACGATCGCGGCCCGCCCCGCGGCGACGACGACATCCCGTTCTAAATTACGGTTCGTGATCCTCGATCGCTCTCTGGCCTCGCGGCGGCGCGATCGCGGCAGATCTGCCGCGATTCCCTTCATTGCGGTCCTCGGCGATGGCCCCACGAGGGTCCACGTCGTGTGAACCGACGACGTCCTGGCACGATCGCCGCTTTGTCGCGGCGCGCCGACGACCTCAACGCTGCGCGGCGCGCCCGAGCGCGACGAGCGCCGCCGCCAGCAGCGACGCCGGCGCGGCCACCGGCTCGGCGCCGGGCGTCTCGTACAGCAGGTAATCCGAAGGCTCCACATCGCCCCAGCCGCGGAAGCGAAACGCGCGCACCAGGCCGGCGCCCGCGGTCAGCGGCTCCTGGTCGGCACCCGACGGCGGCACGGCCACGTCCATCGGCCGCGCGTAGCGCGCGAACGCCACCTCCAGCGCACGCCCCGGCAGCGGCAGCGGCACGGGCTCGCCTTGCTCGGTCTCCTCGACGACGCCGAGCGCCCCGCCCTCCTCGACCAGCCAGGTCGACCGCAGCTCGCCCGTCGGGGTGCGCCGCACGAAGATCTTCATCCGCTGCATGGCCGCAGCCTGGCACGAGTCGAGCATTCGGACACCTCCGGATCGCTGCTCCTACTGCGCCTGCACGCGCAGCGCGACGATGTCCCACGGCGTGTCGTCGCCGCGGTCCAGCACCGGCCCGCCCGGCTCGGGTGGCACGAAGCTGTCGAACCCGGCAGCGACCACGGTATCCGAGCCGGGCTGGAGGCGCGCGTCGGTCGCCGAGCAGAAGAAGCCCGGGGCGTGCAGCGCCCAGCCGTCACCGCCGCCGTAGCCGGCGTGGAGCGCGCCGCTCGTG